>CALBXO010000276.1 GCA_937890335.1 uncultured Pseudomonadota bacterium
GTGCACTCCCCGACCACCTCGGACGGGGTCTCCTGCCCGTCGGCGCAGACGAGATCCGTGCGGCGCTGGGTCCCGGACTCGTCGCACGCGTCTCCAAACCCCTCGCACGCCCCAAACGCCCCCTGCTCGACGACGTTGCCGTCCGTGTCACGGCTGCAGTCCTCGGTGCGTGTCTCAGTCTGCGCCTGCCCGTCGCGGCACACGCCCCCGGTCAGGCTGCGTGTTCCGTCCTCCGAACACGCGGTCTCAAATCCACCGCAGTCCCCCACGACTTCATCGAGCACGACGCCGTCCGTGTCACGCTCGCAGTCCTGGGTGACCGACACCGTCACCTCAGCGCCATCGCTACACACGCGATCTGTCCTCGGCGCCGTCCCGCCCTCGTCGCAGGGGTCGTCAAACCCGCTGCATTCACCCAGCGGGCCAACCTCGACGACCACTCCGTCGGTGTCCCGACTGCAGTCCTCGGCGACCTCCACCTCGACGCCTGCGCCGTCCATGCAGATCGTGTCGATCCGAGCGGCCCGCCCCGTCTGGTCGCACGCGTCGTCAAACGCCTCGCATTGGCCAGCCTCTCCCACCTGGGCGACCACGCCGTCTGTGTCCCGCTCACAGGCGTCAGTCGCCATCTCCTCGGACAGTGCGCCATCACGGCAGACGGAGACCGCAACCTCCACCGAGCCGTTCTCGTCGCAATCGGATTCGAATCCACCGCACTCGCCGGAGGGGGTCCGCGCAACCTCGACACCGTCTGTGTCGCGCTCGCAAGGAGCCTGCGTCGCCTCCTGAACCTGCACACCGCCGCGGCAGACCTGGTCGAGACGCTCGCCGAGACCACTCTCATCGCAGTCGTCGTCGAAGCCACCGCACTCACCCGTCGTGCCCTCTTCCACGAGCAGCCCGTCGGTGTCCCGCTCGCACACGGCCTCCTCGATTTCGTCCACTGGCTGGCCCTGCCGGCACACGGTCACAGGTCGCGTCTGCGTCCCGGTCGTGTCGCAGGCGTCCTCGAAGCCGTCGCACACGCCGAACTCGTCACCCTCGACGACCACGCCCTCGGTGACACGTTCACACGTGGCTGTAACCTCTTCCTCGATGACTTGACCACCGCGACACACTTGATCGACGCGACTCAGCTCCCCTTTGCGCGCGCAAGGCGTCTGAAAGCCACCGCACTCCGTCGGCTGCCCCTCGGACAATGTCGTCGGGTCTTCGAGCCCTTCGCAGCGGGGATCCACGGGACCTGCGTCGCTGCCGTCCACGCCACCATCGGCGCCCGTGTCGCCGGCATCCGCGCCGCCGTTGTTGGATGGGGTGACGCCAATCTGCCCGGAGTTTGAGCCGTCGCCGCAGCCGGAGCACACAAGGGCGATGGCAGCCAGTACGAGCGCTGTGCGGTTCATGATACGTCCGGGTGTGGGTCTGCGCCGATTATCGCGACCCTCACGCCGAAAGACAATGATCACTTCGGGATCAGGACCGGCGCGTCTGGATTCAGGGCTGGATCCCACCGTGCGCGGAACGCCTGGTACTTGCCTTTACCACTCTTCGCGCGCGCGCGGAGATTTGTCAGCGTGTTGACCGGCAAGTCCTCGCTCGCCATCGCCACGACCCACGCAGGGAGCGAGCCGCCCGGGTCGGCGTCCACCTGGTACTCGACGCGCGTCTTGGTCGCGGACAGCGCGGTCAGCTTGTAGTACCCGCTCAGCCGCCGCATCCGCACGACATCGGTCACCTCGCCCTGGAGCGGGGATTTGACGGCCTTGAACCGGACCAGAACCGAATGGGATTCCGGCTGAATCTCCACGCGCGAGTCCAGCACCGTGTCGCGGTCGCTGACCGGCCACGGCGCGTCCGTGCGGTTGTAGTGAAGCACGTGGAACTCCGCGTACCGTTTGATCAGCCGCGCTTCCTTGCAGCGGTGCATCCATTTGGGATGCTCGTCGATGTCCTGCAAAATCCCGAGCAGGTCGTAGATGTCGGCTGCGATCACAGTGCTGCCGCGAAACACCGGCAGGTCCCGGCCTTCGATTTCCTTTTGGGACACCGTCACGCCGGCTTCCTTGCGGACAACCTTCCACCCGCCGGCGCGGGAGACCGACACCTCTGCGCTCAAGAGCAGGACCGTGGCGATGCCAATTGCGACTCGAACGCTCACCGTGTTGTTCACCATCCCACGCAGAGTAGGGCCCGGGACCTCGGCTGACAAACCAGGGTCAACTCGACAAGATCGCCTCGAACTGCACCCCACGGCCGGGTTGCAAATCAAGTCGGCGAGTTGACGGTAGCAGTGTTCGTCCCTACCGTTGCCCGGCCTAAACTTGTCCACACCTTCGGCGGAGAAACATTGATGAGAACAATCTGCATTGTCGGGACCACCGCGTTGCTTGTGTTGCTCGCAGCGTGCGGAGGCAAGTCCGATGAGCCGGTCGATGCCCCCAACAACGGCGACAACAACGGCGACAACAACGGGGACAACAACGGCGAGGTGGCGATGACCTACCACAAGGACGTTCGTCCCTTGGTGGAGCGGTCGTGCACCAGTTGTCACAGGCCGGGTGGCGTCGCCCCCGCCGCGTTCGACTTTACGGACCATGCGAAGGTCAAGACCTTCGCGCCGCTCATCGCCTCCGTCGTGGCCAACCGCACCATGCCGCCGTGGCAGGCCAACGCGGGCTGCGGTGAGTTCAAAGACGACGAGAACCTCACCGAGGACGAGATCGACATCTTCACGACGTGGGCCGAGGCAGGTGCCGAACTCGGAACTCCCACCGATTTCGTGGCCATGCCGGAGAGGCCCTCGGAGCTCGGCGCCGACCGACTCCCCGCGCAGGCGACCCTGCACGCCAAGCCGGCGATTCGTTATGAGCCCAAATTTGGTGTGTCGGACGACTTCCGCTGCTTCCCGTACGATCCGGGCTTCACCACGGACCGCTTCCTGCGCGGCCTCGACACGCTCCCGGACAACGAATCCGTGCTCCACCACCTGATCATCTACACGGTCCCCGGTGACCAGGAGACGCTGGACGAGCTCGCCGCGCTTGAGGCCGAAGACGAGCGTCCCGGTTATGAGTGCTTCGGGGGCCCCCGCACCGGCAGCTCCAACGTCCTGACTGCCTGGGCCCCCGGCGGCGCAAAGACCGCCCTGCCCGAGGGTACGGGCCTGATGGTGCCGGCTGGCTCGCGGTTCGTAATCCAGATGCACTACAACCTCTCCGAAGGAGGAGGCGGCGACGACCAATCCGGGGTCGACCTCTGGCTCTACCCCGAGGACGAGCCCCCGGCCAAGGCGGGCACGATGGTCCTGGTTGGCAACCTGCCGTTTGAGGTGGACCCCAACGTCGACGGTGGCGACGCCGAAGAGTGTGACAAGGTGTACCTGGCCGTTACCGGCGCCAAGAACCCGCTCGACAGTGACGGTGTAGACGCCGCGACTCTCGACTCCAGCGAAGGCATTGGGAACAACGGCTGCGTCGTCCAGGAGTTCTACTACGGCGCCGAAGGCGACGAGGACTTCCTCATCCACGCCGTGGCCCCGCACATGCACCTGCAGGGCACGCATATGGACATTGAGATTGCGCCCACCGAGACCGCGCTCGGGGCCAGCACCGTCGTCGAGGAAGACACGCAATGTCTCGTC
>CALBXO010000277.1 GCA_937890335.1 uncultured Pseudomonadota bacterium
CCGAGCGCCAGCGGGGCGTCGGCGCTGGCGGCCTGAAGCGCGCCACGCTGCGCCAGCGAGATGCCGTAGCCGATGGTGGCGTTTGTCAGGGCGAACGTCGACGTACGCGAGACGGCGCCCGGCATATTGGCTACGCAGTAGTGGACCACGCCGTGCACCAGGTACGTGGGGTTCTCGTGCGTGGTGGGACGACAGGTCTCCACACAACCGCCCTGGTCTACGGCGACGTCGACGATCACGGCGCCGTCGTCCATCTCCGCGACCATGTCCTCGGTCACGAGATGGGGCGCCCTGGCACCGGCAATCAGCACGGCACCCACCAGCAAGTCCGCGAATCTGCAGACCTTCTTGAGGTTCACATGGTTGCTGTGCATCGTGGTGATGCGGTTCCCGAAGATGTCGTCCAGGTAGCGCAATCGGTTCAGGCTGACGTCGAGAATCCAGACGCGTGCCCCCAGTCCAACCGCCATCTTCGCGGCGTTCACGCCGACTGTACCGCCGCCGATGATCACGACATCGGCCCGGTTCACGCCAGGGACTCCACCGAGGAGCAGCCCCTTGCCGCCACTGTGTTTCTCCAGTGCGTGCGCGCCGCATTGGATCGCCATTCGGCCCGCCACCTCGCTCATGGGCTCGAGCAAAGGCAGGCGCCCGTCCTCCGTCTGGATCGTCTCGTAGGCGACGGAGGTCACCTTCTTTTCGAGCAGGACCTCGGCCAACTTCGGTACCGCCGCAAGGTGAAAGTAGGTGTAGATCGTCTGTCCGTGCTGAATCAGCTCGTACTCGGACTGGAGCGGTTCCTTCACCTTGACGATCATCTCCGAGTCCGCCCACACGTCGTCGGCCGCCGCGACGATCGTCCCGCCGGCCTCCACGTAGGCTGAATCGGGGATACCACTACCGAGTCCGGCGCCCTCCTGGACGAGCACCGTGTGTCCATCGTCCGCCAACGCCTGGACCCCCGCGGGCACCATGGCCACGCGGTACTCGTTGTTCTTGATCTCTGTCGGTACGCCGATTTTCATTGAAAGCCGTCTCCGTGGGGGGGCATGGTTCGCTCGACTCGAAGTCGGCGCGTAGTATATTCGGGGGGTCGGGGCGCACAAGGCCCGACTGGAGTCTCTTGGTCGATACACACACGCACTCAGGTGTTCCTCTACCCCAACCCGGGGACCGAGTCGCGGATCGTTTCCAGATCATTCGCGTCATCGGGCGGGGTGGGTTTGGGATGGTGTATGAGGCGCGCCAGGAGTCGATGGGGCACAGGCGAGTGGCTCTGAAGGTCCTCGCGCCGCGCCGCGCTCACGAGCCCAAGGCCGCGGAACGCTTCCGACAAGAGGCCCTGCTCGCCAGCCGTCTGAGCCACCCCAACACCATCACCCTGTTTGATTTCGGAGCCACCGAGCAAGGTCTGTGGTTCATCGCCATGGAGTACCTGGAGGGCGAGCCGCTGGCTGTGGTTCTGCGCAGGGAGGGCGGGCTGCCCCTGGCGCGAGCCGAGCACATCACCCGGCAATTGCTGGGCGCGCTGGCCGAAGCGCATGCGATTGGGCTCATTCATCGCGATCTCAAGCCCGACAACGTCTTTCTCAGCCGTGTGTACGCCCAGGGTGACCTGGTCAAGGTCCTCGATTTTGGTCTGGCCAAGTTCATGGGTGTTCTGGACGACGGGCCCTGGGAGCCCACGCTCCTGTCCGAGGGGCGCACCGACCTGACGCTGGACGGGCTGGTGTGCGGGACGCCCGACTACATGGCGCCGGAGCAGGCGCGCGGCGAGACGCTGTCGCCCGCCGCCGACGTCTACGCGGTTGGGCTGCTCATCTACCAGATGCTGCAGGGCGACAAGCCATTTCGCGGAAAGACCCCCCGAGACGTTCTCAAGCTCCAGATACGTGAGGCCCTCCCGGAGGTTGCTCCCGAGTACGCCGACAGCCTGTTGGTCCGGGTCATGCGCATCGCGGCCAGGAAGCGCGCGGACCAGCGGTACAAGAACGCGGCGGCGATGCTGTCTGCGCTTCGCGGTGAGGGGCCGGTGGACCCGGCCGCGCCTGCGCGCCACACCGGGGGCTTCTCCGCCGTCACCTCGACGGTGCGGCGACCGGCGCCCCCTCCTTCCAGGATCGCGGTGTCGGCGGACGAGGTCTACACCCAGACGGACAACAGCGCTGCGTTCGCCACTCCCCCTCCCCTGGGCGCT
>CALBXO010000278.1 GCA_937890335.1 uncultured Pseudomonadota bacterium
AACTCGGTGCCAGACAGGACGTAGGCCATCACGGCGGCCTCTTGCGGGAGCTGTTGGAGGACCGTCCCAACGTAGAAGATGCCTTCGCCGTCCGACGCCAAGATGCGCAGATCGATCTCCAGCTCCGGTTCGGGCACGTGCTGCTGCTGGGGCGGCGGGAGTTGTGCCGCCCCGGTCCGCTGCGCCTCGATCTCGTTGGCCGCAGCGCCCATTCCGGCCCCAATCCCAGCCCCGACCAACGCACCGGCTGGCCCGCCAAAGACCATTCCTATCGTTCCGCCGACAATGCCTCCAATCCAGCTCATGATCTGCCTCCGTTAGCTTGACGCGTTCTCGGGTTGCGCCTGGTAGGCTTCCAGGCGGTCGTGTAGTTGGACACCGGACCCAGGGGGCGGTGTAGGTGATGGTTTTTGCGTGGGGGCCGCCGGGGAGGGTGTCGTCCAGGTGTTTTGGGTCACCGTTTGGCCGGTCTGGCTGTCCTTGTTCGTGTGGTTGAGGTCGTCACAGCAGGGGCCGTCCGGGTAGGATCTGTTGGCCTTGCGGGGCAGACCCAGGCCGGCGAGGCCGCGGGAGTTTCTGTAAATGGTCCGACCGTTCATGTCGCACTGCCGCCGTGCGTAGACCGTCCCCGTGGGCTCGGGATGATCAGGCACTTGAACGGGTAGCGACGCTCTTTGGGCAATGCCGTCAGCGAGGATCATCCCGTCAGGCCCCCGGCGGCGGCTTGAGCAGCTCGTCGAGCTGCCGATTGATGGCGAGGAGCACCATCTCGTCGTCGTCAAAGCCGTAGACCCCTTCCAGGTCGGGATCGGCGTCTTCGGCCAGCAAGAGATAGCGAACGCCCGCCTGCACAATCCGGCGCGCGCGCGGGGACTCGCCGTGGGATACGCGGGAGAGCATGTTGCCTGCAACGTCGCACAGTCCCTCGACGAACGCCGGATCCAGCAGCCGTTCCGTGACTGTGGGTGTCCTGAGACTGCTGCGGAACTTCTCCAGGGCAGACCGGAGCTCGCCCGGTGGCACCGGAGGCTCGATCAGTAGCTCAGATAGAATCCGACGGCACTCGACCGGAACCTCCGCAAGGTCAAAGACCGGCGCGACCGCAGCGGGCTCGCTGTCGCGGTAGATCCAGAGGCCGCGGGCCATGTGGGCGACGTTGGGCGCGGTCTGCAGGGCGGCGTTGACGCTCACTTCGTGGAATCGCAGGTGCGGTGGGAAGCGCCGCTGTACGTCCGTGGGGCTCAACGGACGACGCGCAACGCGCAAGACGTCGGTGACGCGGTCCTCCAGCGTGATGTCGTCGCCCTTGAAAGTGGGTTCCCACGCCACGTGCAAAGTGTTGCGGACCGTCGTTACGCCCTCCTCGCGGCTCAGCATGTCTCGGAGCAGGTAGGGGGTGACGTTGGTGACGTCAACCCCGTCGTTGTCGGCCTCGTCCAGTAGGTATCCACACGATATCAGATCGGTGGCACCCTGCATCCGGGACACCGCCCATGCGACGAGGACGTCCAATTGCTCCTCGCTGACGTCAACCATGTCGCGGTGGATGTAGACCCCGTTGCCGATGGTGTAGACCTCCGGTGCGCTGCGCAAGATGGTCGCGCGAACGGAGGTCGAGGGCGGAGCCTCGTCTGCGCGCATGGCCCCGATTCTCGCGCAGATATCGGCGGTGGACACTGGGCCACCGGCCTCAAGCAGGACGGCGAC
Organism: uncultured Pseudomonadota bacterium; assembly: GCA_937890335.1. Lineage (GTDB taxonomy): Bacteria > Myxococcota_A > Bradymonadia > Bradymonadales > CALBXO01. Next base: position 1,708 of record CALBXO010000278.1, read on the forward strand.
GACCTCTTGCCGGATGGTATGGGCGACCTTGAATCGGTCCGTTTCGTCCCTCTCGAGACCCAGGATGTGCGTAAGGAGGTCTTCGAATTCAGCGTTGCTCAGTTGCCATTGGTGCCGGCGAGCGATCTCGGCGGCCTGCTCCAGGTCCAGGGCTGCCATTCCCGTCGCCGCCAGTGCGCGGCGAAGTTCGCGGCATCGAGTCTCCGCGTCAGTGGCCGGCCACGTTATCAGGTAGCTGTCGCGCCAAACGCTCGCGTCGCAGCCCGCCGCCAGCAGCGGCAGCAGCTGTTGAAATCTGGAGTGGGTGGCCCCCGGGTCAAGACGCGCAAGCGGGGCGATTCCTCCCTCCTGGAGCATCGATACCGTGGGCGCGACCATTTCCAACGCGTCTGCGCCACCGAGCGCCTGGATGGCTTCCACGGCCTTGGCAAACCGTTGCCTGACTCTCTCTCTGCTCACATTGCGCTCTGCGCCGAGGCTCTCCAGTGTCCTTCCGTGCTCCAAGCGGTCTCGAAGGATCCTGATGTCGTCCTCGTTCACCGCGGTCAGCAGCCAGGTGGTCAGCGCCGCCAGGCTACGGGGACGCCCGCCACTGCCGTAGACATAGGTGTCCGGTCCCACCTGCAGAATCTGCCTGATCGCGGACTTGAACTCGCGCTCGCTACCCGAGCCAACGCCTTCCATGGCTCGTAGCGAACCCCGCTCGCAGGCGTCCGCAAGGGCACCAATGGTGTCCAGCTCGCACCGTGTGACTGTGTTCCGTGCGCGCGTGCTCAGCCGTCGCAGCAGGTCCAGAGTGCGTGTCGTTCCGGGTACTCCCGCCTGCTCCAGCTGTGCCCGCAGGCTCGCTGGCCGGTTTGGAGCCGGCACGGTGGTGCCAAAGCGCTCGTGCGCTTGGGCCATCAGATCTCGGAGGTGACGGATCTTGGTGCGACCGATGCCCGGTGTGGTACGGGCGCGGTCCAATGTGAGATTCAGCAGGTCCTCTACCGACTCGATGCGCAGGCGCGTCAACGAGTTGTCGAGCAACGTGGGGACGTCGACGACTTCTCGAATCGGAGTGGTCGGGCACGGTTGCTCATTTGCGGTCTCAACGTTGGATTCAGCTCCGGGTTCAGGGTCGGGCTCGGGTTCAGGATCGGGGTCCTGTCGCCGCGCCTGACGCTCCAGCGGATCTTTGGAGCCCGCAACGCGCTCCAGAATCTGAGCTGTGATGTCCAGGAGACCGCGCATCCGGGCGACTCGCTCGGGCGTGACAAGCTCCGGACGCGAGGCAAACGCCTCGAGCAGCTCCAGGTCGGCGCGCTCCGCCGCGGCCAGCCCGTCACCAAGCCGGCCCGCCAACACCAGCCGCGCGCTGTCGCGCAGCAGCGCCAGCCCCAGCACCTCGGCGTAACTGTCGCCACTCTCCGACACCGCTCGTGCTGCGGCAAACGTCGAGCGCAACCTGTCGAGCTCGTCGGCGGACGCCTGTGGCTCCGAGCGCATATCGCTGTTCCCGTGTGTCCCGCTCATTCGACTGCTCCTTGCTGTTAACGACTATTGCAGCCGACCCTGTGCCAGCCAAGCGACGACTCAGCTTGCCTCCGCGAATTGGGGATACCGCCCTGTTCTACCTGCCTCGGCCAGCGCGTGTAGATCACCGAGCATGAGTCTCAGGTAATCTGGGCTTGCGCTGAGACGCAGCCGAGAGTCGGCCAACGGCGGCCTGTCATCCAAGTGGATGGTGACGCCATGAGGGGCCTCTTTGGGCAATTGCTCAATCTCGCTGAGCAGATTGAGCCGGCGACCCAGGTCGGAAGATTGAGCCAGCAGTTCAAGCCCATCCGCCACAGTCGTGCACAGCGCAGCCGCCGAGGTCTGCGGGAGTTGAATCGAGGCGAGCATCGACAACTCGTCGCTGATTCGGGGCAGTTCCATCATGGCTCGACGCAAGATCACATGCCGGAGCGCCTCGTCGAGCCGGGTGAAGGTGTAACGGCGGGCATCCAACGCCGTGGCCTGCGGACCGAATGCCCTGAGGTACATCGACCGCTGGTCAGCGGTCAGATCGTCCCATCCGCCACTGAAGTATCCGGGCGGTGGAACCAGGCCGGCTTCGGGGGCGGCCACACCTGATCGGCCCAGGAGCAAGAAGCCGGGATCAGCCGCGTACGCCTCAAACCGTCCTTCCGCCAGCTCCCGTTTGGATCTCTTGGACGCGAGGCGTGACAGGGTC
>CALBXO010000279.1 GCA_937890335.1 uncultured Pseudomonadota bacterium
GCCGAGGGGCAGAGCGTCGAGGTGGCGGGCAGTGTGGAGCTCGCCGAGGGCAGCCCATTCATCGACCTGGGCATCAAGGGCGCCCTCAACATGTCGCTGCTCAACCTCGTGCCGTCCATCGCCACAGATGTCCGCGGTGTCGCAGCCGTGGACCTGGAATTGCGGGGGTACGTGGACGAGCTTCGCCCGGCGGGCAAGGTGCAGTTCCCAGACGGGGGCGCGAACCAGGTGCGGTTCAGCCCACGTGGCCTCAACCAGGTGGTGGCACTGCAGGGTGGGACGGTCGCCATCTGCGGCGCTGGCCAGAACGACGACCCGGTGGCGTGCGCCGGCGTCACCCGCCAGTCCATCGTCATTCCCGAGTCCGCGCCGCTCGTGCTTGACGCGCTGGATGGCCGAATCGTCGTCACGGCGGATCTGGACTACGAAGACTATGTGGTGGGCTCCCTCAATGTGCGCGCCGCCAGCGCGCGAGCGCTCAATTGGAGCGAGCCTGGCGCGTACGATCTGAGCTTCCACATTCCTGAAATCAACGCGTCGTTCGGCAACCTGTCCAACGCGTCCACCTGGTTCGTGGAAGGCCAGGTGCGGGTTGTGGAAGGGCGACTGTACAAGGACGTGAGTTTCGCTGCCGAGCGCACCTTCAACACGTTCATGACCACCATCGGCTCGGGCCGCACAGACGTGTACCAGGCGCCCTTGCTGGACCGGGTCCCCGCGCTGCGGAAGATCCGGTTTGACGTGGAGGTCACCGGCCGTGACTTCCGCGTGAAAAACACGGTGGAGACCGCCACACTGGACCTGGAACTCAAGGCGGACCTGCGCCTTCAGAACACCATCAACACGCTGGCGATGGAGGGGCAGCTGCTCATCATCGAGGGCGGGAAGCTGACCTATAAAGGCGGTGACTTCACCATCCGCAAGGGGGCGATCTCGTGGAGTGGCGAACCCCAGAATCCGGACCTGAACCTGGTCGCGGAGGCGGATGTGGTCAACGCCTGCGCCGACCTGCGCTCAGGGCCTGAGAGCGAGATCGACGCCGGCAGCTCCAGCGAGATCTCGACCTATAGCATCGTGCTGTCCCTCGAGGGCTCAGCGCGCAACTTCACGCCGCAGCTGTCGAGCACGCCGTTTGCGGACGAGGGAGACATCGCGTCGCTGCTTTTGCTGGGTTGCACCCGCGACAAGCTCAGCGCATCCTCCGCGACGAGCCCCACCCTCGGCCTTGCGCTCCGGCCTCTGCTGAGTCGCGTGGAGTCGGAACTGAACCGCTACATCGAGCTGGAAGAGATTCGGCTCGAGACCGACCTGGAGGTTACGCGCGTGCGTCTGGCGGACCGGATCAGCGACCGCTTCGTCCTGCGGCTGTCCGGCGCGTTTGGCACGGACACGGCCCAGCAGTCAGGTGCCGTGGAGTTCCGCATCCTGGACGCGCTCTCGCTGGAGCTCGGTGAGGAGACCGACAGCGAGAACAACGCGAAGGTCGAGGGAAACATCCGCTACCGCCTCTTCTTTCTGGAGCACTGAGTGGGGCCTGGGCGCACAGCAGCCGCAGGATGTGTCCTGCTGGCCTTGGTTCTGTCCTGCACCGCGGCGTCTGCGCAGACGTACGACTGTCGGGACCTCAACCGGATGCAGGCGCTCGCCGCGGACGCCGTGGCGGCCGAGGGACAACCCAACACCATCGGGCGCATTCAAGAGCTGTCGATGCGCTGCGATCTGGAGATTTGTGAGTCCCCCGGCGCCACGGAGGTGTTCCGCGAGGTGATGGACCTGTGTGTGGGCGCGCCGGACCTCGAGCCTCTGTATGCGGCCGGCATCGAGCGTCTGCTGAAGACCGGGTTCTTCGCTGAGGTCGAGCTGGAGCGCCGCGTGGTACCCGGCGGCGCCGCCATCACCTTCGCGCTGTCCGGTGCGACCATCGTCCGGGACATCTCGTTCACGGGGACCTGGCCGGTGCTCGACTCCGTCGTGGCCAAGCGCGTGCTGCTGTCGCGAGGCCGGCCCTACCCCAACGACCCGTCGGCGGTGGACGAGCAGGAGAAGGCCGTCGTCGAGCTCTACGAGCAGCGCGGCCTGTTCGGCACGGAGTGTCGCATCATCCGAAAACAGGTGGGCCGCCACCTGGTGGACGTGGAGGTGCGCGTGTCGCGCGGGAAGGGGCTGGAGGTGTCGCGCGTCGTCATCGGGGGCCATAAGGTGCTCAGCTACGGACAGTTGCGCGCCCTGCTGCTGGGCCCCATCGGCTGGTTCGGGTCGTACTCCGAGTCCGCGCTGCGCGAGGGCATCGCGGCCGTCGTCGCAGAGTACAGGCGCAGGGGTTACTACCGCGCGCGCATCGTCGACAAGGCCGTCCTGCCCGATCCGGCGGCGGGGACGGTGGAGATTCGCATCGAGGTTGAAGAAGGGCCCCGCTGGGACATGAACTTTGTGGGCAACCGCGCCTTCAGCGAGAATGAGCTGCGCGGCCTGACGAGCTTTCGGGAATCGGGCTACGTCGACGAGGTCGAGATCGAGAAGTCGGCGGAGGCCATCCGGACCTATTACGAGGCCGCCGGATATTTCTTTGTGAAGGTGGCTTGGCGCCTGGCGGCCGGGGAGCAGCGACGCACCCTCATCTTTGAAATCATCGAGGGGACGCGCGGCGAAATTCGTGGAATCGAGTTCAAGGGAAATGGGGCGTTGAGCGACCAGGAGCTGTCCGAGCGCATGACCACGCGGCCGTACGCTCTGCTGGACTCGGGTGGGTTTCTGCAGCGCTCCCAGATTGAGGCGGATCTGCGCAACCTCATGCGGCTCTACCGCGAGAAGGGGTATCTACAGGCGCGAATACCCGCGTGGCACGTGCGCGCGGAGAACGGCGGCGAAGATCTCTTTGTCACGGTGGAGATCGACGAAGGTGCCCCCACGGTGGTCAGCGAGGTCGTGCTGGACGGCAATGTGATCGTCTCGGATCTGAGCCTGCGCGATGAACTGCAACACGTGAAGGTGGGCGAGAATCTGTCCCTGAGCGGCGTGCGCGCCGACATGGAGCGGGTCTTGCGCCGCTATGAGAAGGGCGGCTTTCCGACCGTGCGGATCCGGCCGGCTGGGTCGGAGTCTTTCGAGGATCTCGCCGAGTGTCGCGCCCCCGGTGACAAATGGCGGCTGTGCTCGACCCCCACTTTTGACGAGGCGTGCTTCCCGAGCGGAGAGGCAGATCGGCAGCGGTTTCGCCTCTGCACCACCTCCAAATCGGGCTCCACGCGCCTGCTTCGGTGTCGCACGGTGCGCCCAGACTGCTCGCTGGAGGGCGGGGTTCAGTCCCGCAAGGTGGAGATCCGCCTGCGCGTCGAAGAGGGGCCGAAGGTGCGTGTGGGCAGCGTGCTCATCAAGGGCCATTTCAGGACGCGACCGAGCGTCATACGGGAAGAGTTGCCGCTCAAGGAGGGAGACCTCTTCATCGTCTCCAAGATGTACGAGGGCATCAGCAACCTGCGCAGTCTGGGCCTGTTTGAGTCCGTGTCCGTGGACACGATTGGGCTCGAAGAGGACGCGATCCGGAAGCTCTCGGAGAGCGACCGCGTCGCGATCGTCATCAGCGTGGAGGAAGCCAAGGCGCGCTACGCGGATTTCCGCGTGGGAGGTGAGCTGCGGGGCCTGTTGCAGGACCAGACCTCGTTCATCCTGACGGTGGAAGGTGCTTTTACGGAGGCCAATGTCTTTGGGCTCGGCAACAGCCTGCAGCTCAAGGCGCTGGTGGGCGTGGACGCGCTGGAGCTGGGCGAAGTCGCGGACACCGCCACCGCGAACCTGCTCGACGGTGCACTGCCCCCCCTGGTGGACCAGCTGTATTCGGGCGAGTTGATCTGGTTTGACCCTCGGATCTTGTGGCGAAGCCAGCTGACGATTACCGGGTTCGCGACGCTCGATCTGCTGGGCGCGGACAACATCCGGTTCGACAAAGAGGAGATCGGGCTGCGGGCGTCGCTGACCAACAAGCTGCTCGACAACGCCCCCGAGGAGAAGGGGGATCTGCCGGAGCGCCTGACCGGTCGCCTGACGCTCGAACAGAAGCGGTCTACCACCCGCAACCGCAGCGATGATCCCCGCAACGCGGGCGGCACGCCGTTGTTCGAACCGCGTCGCGACATCACCAAACTGTCCCCGCGCTTGACGTACGATCGGCGCAATTCACCGCTGAACCCCACCCGAGGGTTCCTGGTGGACGCGAACTTCGATTACGCCGTCGATTTCATTGGTTCTCCCATTGAGTTCCTGAAGTTCAACGCGAGCTTCGCCCAGTTCTGGACGTACTTCCGAACGCTGACATTCGGCTACGGGCTGCGCTTTGGGCAGATCGTGCGGTTGGATCAGACACAGTCGATCCCAGACGACGAGCTCTTCTTTCTGGGCGGGTACAACACCGTGCGCGGTTTTGCGGAGAATTCGTTGGGCCCGCGCAGTCCGGAGTTCCAACCGCGGGGAGGTGAGCTGCTGCTCAACGCCCACACTGAGCTGCGCTTTCCGTTTGTTCGGGCCTTTGACCTGTACGCGGGGTACTTCTTTGACGCGGGCGTGTTGGTGGATTGTCGACAGAACGTGTCCATCCAGAATGACCCGCCAGCTGAACCCGTCGGTTGTTACGACGACCTGCGGCTCAGCGACGTGCGCGCCTCCGCCGGTCTCGGAATCCGGTGGCTGATCGGCGGGCAGATTCCGGTGGCGTTCGACTATGGCGTGGTTTTGAACCGTCGGGTGGGCGAGGAGTTTGGCGCGTTGCACCTCAACCTCGGCTACACGTTCTGACGGTGACGCCGCGGGTGTACCGCGCCCCTTGGCGGCGTGGCCCGTGGCCCTGACGCCGTTGACAGGTTTCGCTCCCCGGTGGTACGGTTCCGGCGTGTTCCTGAGGAGGTCGGATGAGTTCAGAGGCTTGGGGCGGGCGACTGCTCTGTCTACCTGTGGTGTTGCTGATTCTGGGCGGGATCTCCGCCTGCCAGAAGCCCGCTACGGGGAACCTCGGCGAGCCCGTGCAGGAGAAGGGCGCGCCTGTGGCGGTCACCGTGGTCGAGTACTCGCTCCAGCGGGTTGAGATCGAGGGCCAGCAGGGCCCGTTGATCTTCCCAGAGCCGGTGCTCGCGCTCAAAATCAAGCTCGAGAACACGGGCGCTGCACCGTTCCCGTACCAGCCCAACCACGCCGCGGACAAAGCCACCAACCTGCAGTCGCCGCTCTTGTTTGTGGACCCTGGGCCCAAGAGCCCGCCGAGCCACAACATCACGGGCGTGTACCTGGAAGAGGGCAGGCTGCCCGGTCAGAAGGAGTCGTCACTGCTCCAGATCGCTCCGGGCGACAGCGTGGAGGATCTCTACCTCTTCCAGCCTCCGGCTGAGGAGAATGTAGATCTCGTGCTGACGGTTCCCCCGGCCATGCACGGTGGTAAGCTCTTCTCGCAGATCAAGATCTCCTACACACGTCCGGATGTGCCCCCGGTTGTCACGCACGAGCCGGGCAAGGAGATCGCCGTGGGCGATGTCTCGTTGCGGTTCACCTCGGGCACGGTCCAGTTTGTGGCGCTCAAGGACAGCAACCAGGGGGAAGGGTTCTCCAAGGACGCCGTCCTCAAGGTGCCGTTCACGATCAAGAACAACGGCGCTGAGCCGATTCAGTATGATCCTGGTCACGCGCAAGGTGGCGACGCGCTCGGCGTGAGCCTGATGCAGGTGGATGGAGCAGGCCGATTCCTCCGGGTCCGCTTTGGCGGCGACCGCGAGGTGGTGGGCCAGGTCCGCACCGGCACGACCGTTGAGCCCGGAAAATCCATCACGGATTTCGCGGTGTTTGAGCGTCCGCCCAAGCAGGTGGAGAAGGTCCGAATGCGCATGCCCGCGCGCCTTTTTGGAGGCGAGGGGCTGATCCGCGTGGACATGCCTTACACCTTCGCGGACCCCCCCAAGCCCGTTCCGTGAGGTCGCCGGAGCCCGGTTTCGACTGGGTCGTCCTCGGTGCCGGCACGGCCATTCCCCACTCTGAGCGCAGCCCCTCTGGGCACCTGCTGCGCGCCAGGCACGGACCTGTCCTTGTGGACATGGGGCCCGGCACTCTGTGGCGACTGGCCGCCCAGGGCGTGGCCCTGCGCGACCTCGAAGGGATCGTGCTGACCCACAGGCACCTGGACCACTTTCTGGACCTCCCTGCGCTCCTCTTCGCCAGCCGAATACCCGGCCATGGCCGCACACGGCCGCTGCCCATTCACGTCGGGCCGGGAATGCTCGAACACATTGGCCGGTTTGCGGAGGCGCTCGGTCATTGGTTTGAGCCAAAGGGCTTTGATGTCTTGTGGACCGAGCACGCGCCTGGTGAGGGCGCGGTCGCCGTGGAGGTCGGCGGCACCGAGGTCGAGTTGAGGGCTGTGGAACACGACGCGACGAGCATCGCCCTGCGGGTCAGCCTGCCGGGCGGTACGGTGGCCTACTCCGGTGACTCCGACGACTGCTCCGGCCTCAGGGCGCTGTGTGACGGTGCGGATGTGGCCGTGCTCGAGTGTTCGTCGGCGGCGGATGCCAAACTGCCGGGGCACCTGACGCCGCGGGAGGTGGCGGACATCGCGCGCGGCGCGCGGGTAGGACGCGTCGTGCTGGTGCATATGTACCCGCAGCTGGATGGGGTCGACCTGCAGGCGGAGGTTGCCCGTTTTGGCTACGATGGCCCGGTGGTCGTCGCGACGGACGGGTTTGGGATCAGGTTGTAGGATGGGCAAACGCAAGAAGAGCAGCGCAAAGGTCAGCCGCAAGCCGCCCAAGCTCGACCTGGACTACAACCCGTTCGCCGGGCTCAAGGGCCAGCGGGACCAGATGCGGGCGGAGTCTACCGCCCAGCAAGAGGCGGAGGATCGGGCGCGCGCGCAGCGGGCGCGCATCGCACAGGAGGCGCAGGAACGCGCTGCACCCATGGTCGGGTCCGCCCGTTGGGTGGAGACGGGAAGCGTAGAGATGACCGACGAGGAGCTCTTCGAGGCTGCTCTGTCCGGCATCGATACGGCCCAGATCCACGCCGGCAAATTCGGTGGCGTCGGCCCCTCGGTCGCGCATGTCTTGCCACCCGCGCCGGCCAAACCCGATCTGGGCGACGACCCGTACGCCGCTGCGGACGACCTGTTCACCCGAGAGTTTGGGGGGGACGTGCGTCTGGTGGATGACAAGTACTACGTGGCCGAGGCGGCCTCGAAACTCGACGTGGACGCGCTCTACAAGTTCCACCAACGGATCGAGGGCCCTGGGATCACGCGCGAGGCGCTGCTGGACGACCTCCTCGGCGCCACGGGACCCACGCTGACGCGAGAGCAGATCCGGCTGATTGAGGATGGTGTGCGCTGGGAAAAGAAGCACGGGCCCATGCCGGAGGTGAACTTGCGGCGTATGAGTGAATCCGTCGCGCTCAGCGCACTGGAGACCGGAGTGCGCGGGCGCTCGTACGTCCGCGTGATCACCGGCAAGGGGCTCGCGTCGGCAGGTGAGCCCGTGCTCAAACGGGCGCTGGTGGTCTGGTGCCTGAGCCACCAGGTCGCGTGGGCGCCGGAACTGTTCAGCGACGGGAGCTTCGGGAGCTTCGTCCTGCACCAGAGCAAGAAACGATGATGCGATGGCTGGTTCTGCTATGCGTGATGTTCGGAGTGGCCGGCTGCCTCGAGGAGAACAAGTCGGACTGTCGCAACGACGGCGACTGTCGCGGTGTGCGCGTCTGCCGCGACGGCGAGTGCATCACCCCACCCGATTTTCAGAACAACGGGCTGCCCCCACGTGAGCCGGACGCTGGCGGGAGCCCGGACAGCGGGCGGGACTCAGGTCCGGCCGTCGACGCGGGCGTGGCAGACTGAATGGCGCGCAAACCTCGATCAAGCTACCGCTGCTCAGCCTGCGGCAATGTCGAGCCGCGATGGATGGGGAAATGCTCCGCGTGCGGGGACTGGAACACCCTCGTGGAGGAGGTTCAAAACGCGCCGGAGGCCGGCGGCAACGCTCCGCGGGCCAAATCCGCCGCCGTGGTGCGGCTGGCGGAGGTGCAAACGGGGGGCGGTGTGCGGCTGGGCTCGCGCATCGCTGAGCTGGACCGTGTCCTCGGCGGGGGCATCGTGCCCGGGTCCGCCGTGCTGGTCGGCGGCGAACCTGGCATCGGCAAGAGCACGCTGCTGCTCCAGCTGGCGGGGGCGCTGAGCGGCGCGGGCCGAAAAGTCCTCTATTGTTCCGGCGAAGAGTCCGCCGCTCAGATTGGGATGCGCGCTCGGCGTCTGGGCGTGGCCGGCGATGTGCTGCTGGCAACGGAGACGGCGCTCGGAACCATCCTGGCCACGGCCTCGGAGCTCGAGCCCGACATCCTCATCGTGGACTCAGTGCAGACCGTGGCCGTGGAGTCGCTGGCGTCGAGCCCCGGCTCCGTGGCGCAGATTCGCGAGGTGACCTCGGGCCTGGTGCAGTTCTGCAAGCGGCGGGACATGGCGGTGTTCCTGGTGGGGCATGTCACCAAGGAGGGGGCCATCGCCGGCCCCAAGCTCCTGGAGCATATGGTGGACACTGTCCTCTATTTCGAGGGCGCCAAGGGGGCGCCGTTCCGCATCCTTCGCGCCGTGAAGAACCGTTTTGGGTCCACCAACGAGATCGGCGTGTTCGAGATGACGGGCCAGGGCCTGACAGAAGTGCCCGAGCCGTCCGCGCTCTTTCTGGCCGAGCGCCCCATGCACGCCTCGGGCAGCGCGGTCGCTTGCACCTACGAGGGAACACGCCCGCTGCTCGTGGAGGTACAGGCCCTCGTCACGCCCAACGCCTATGGCCCGCCGCGGGTGACGACCGTCGGCGTGGAGACGACCCGCGTGCTGCTCATGCTCCAGATCCTGGAAAAGCGATCGGGGCTCCACATCGCCGGACAGGATGTTTTTGTGAGCCTGGCAGGAGGCGTGCGCGCCGTGGAGCCGGGCATCGACCTGGCAATCATGGCGGCCCTGGCCAGCTCCCACATGGACAGACCCGTGCCGGAAGACACCGCGCTGTTTGGCGAGGTCGGGTTGACGGGTGAAGTCCGGGCGGTGGACCAGGCGCGCGGGCGCGTGGGCGAGCTTGGGAAGATGGGCTTCAGTCGGTGCGTTCTGCCTCGTGGCAACGCGGACGCGTTGGCCAAGGAGGGAGTGAGCCCGGGAGGCATCCGATTGGACCCGGTGCGGACCGTTTCTGAGGTCCTGGACCAGCTGTTTGGGATGTAGTCTGCAGCAAGCCCGATGGTCACGGAGTTGACTTCGGACGGCGCGTGTGCAGACTGTCTGTATCGTTTGGTAAGGAGTAGCGCGGTCTGCCCTTGGGCAGACCTGGAACAGGAATGGACGGCGAGCAAACCCCCTCCTCTCCCTTGGGAGAGCCTTCGGAACCTCCATCGACCGAGCCGCGCGAGCGCGGCCGCCGCTACGTGCGGCAACTGCCCTCCCATTGCGGGAGGCAATCTCGATGGTAGCTGAAGCACTTCTTATTTTGTGTCTGATCGTGCTCTCTGCGTTCTTCTCCGCTTCGGAGACGGCGCTGACCGCACTCTCGCCCATACGCAATCAGCAGCTGATCGAGCGCGGCGCCTGGTTCAGCAAAGCGCTGACCATGTGGCGCGACCAGCCCCTGATGGTGCTGACGGCGATCCTGATCGGCAACAACATCGTCAACATCACCGCCTCCGCGGTGGCAACGGACATCGCCCACGACCTGGTCAGCGAGGACAGCACTGCGGCGATACCGTTTGCCGTCGGCGTCATGACGTTCTTGATCCTGACGTTCGGCGAAATCCTTCCCAAGTCGATGGCCCGCGCGCGACGGCGGCAGGTCGCCGGTCGGCTGATGTGGGCTCTGCGCCTGCCGTTCTACCTGGTCTGGCCAGTCGCCAAGGTCTACGCCGGGGCGACGCGTTGGCTCATGAAGAAGATGGGCGACGACGCGGACGACGACGGCACCAATGTCACCGAGGAGGACATTGAGTACCTGGTGGAGCTCGGGTCTCGCTCCGGCAACATTGCGGATGCAACCGAGAAGATACTCCAGTCTGCGTTTGGCTACACAGCGACGAGCGTCCGCGAGATCATGGTCCCGCGGATCGACATGCACGCGCTGGATCGCGCGTCGTCGTTGGACGCCATTCTGGAGAGCCTGATCCAGTCCGGATACACCCGAATGCCGGTCTACGAGGGCGACGCCGACGAGATCAAGGGCCTGTTCTACGCGAAGGACCTGCTCAAGCATTTCCAGTC
>CALBXO010000280.1 GCA_937890335.1 uncultured Pseudomonadota bacterium
GCACGCCACTCTCGCTGGTACTCGCGCTTACGCGCTCGCTGACACGATTCGCTAGTGCAGTACCGCTGACGGGGCCCGACTCGAGGGTCGGGCTGGAACAGCGCACCACACCCCACGCAACGTCGCCGTCGCCGCTTTCCGCACTTGGTCATCCTGCCAGCCTGCCGCCTGGCAGGTCGCAGTCACCAAAGTGGGCGTGGGGTGGGGGACGATTCCGCCATCGACCCTACAGTGGGGTGGCGGAGGTGAGGGACTATCCCGCCGTCAGGTGGGGACACATTGGCCGCCCTCAACAGGTCCGGGGCCCATCGACATGGGCGTCCTGGGCACCGGCACGCTGCAGAAGACCAGCGGCAAGCTCGACCGGTTTGCCGCCGTGCTCGCGGGGCTCGGGCGGCCCGTCATCCTGGTCGATACCCGGCGGACGGGGCAAGGTGGGCGCGGAAGTTGGGGACCGCTGGAGTTCTCCACCTTACTGCCCGAGCGCCTCGGGGGCGCCGCCGGGCGCTACACGTACCTCCATCTGCCGTGCCTGGCCCCATCCCACGATCTTCTGACCTCGGCGCGGGAGGCGACAAAGCTACCGGCGCTCAACAACCACAGCATCGAGCGGTCGGTGCAGACGCTGATGGGCGGACATCAGCCCCTGCCGGCGGCCTGGCGCCATTGGCGCGTCTTCTCGCTGGCCTATAAACAGGGGCTGACGCACCACGCAATACTCGCCGGGCGCGCCGTGGTAGAGGGCGCGCAGGCGCGCGGGGGTGTTGCGATTTTTCTGTGTGCGGAGCCGCATCTGAGCGGTTTTGACCGACAGCCTCCGCAGCTCCAGGACGAGCATTATTGCCACCGCTACGCGCTGGCGACCGCGGTGGGGCGGGCCATCAAACAGGAGTACCGGTGGGCAGACATTCGCTGCCTTCATCTGACACTGGACGGGCAGGGGGCAGCGGCGCGCTAGCACAGGCGGTGTGTTCGGGCGGCGGTGCTACGGAACGTGCGTTGCGACGCGTCCGTGCAATGACGTGGGCAGGCGGCTCGCGCAGATCCCAGATCAACCCGGTCCAGCTGATCATCTTGAGCACGTAGTACGTGATGTCGATCTCGTACCAATGGAAGCCCTGCCGCGCGGAAGCCTGGTAGTGGTGGTGGTTGTTGTGCCAGCCCTCGCCGAGCGTGATGAGCGCGAGGAACCAGTTGTTGCGGCTGTCGTCGCCGGTGTCGTAGCGCTGCGAGCCAAACACGTGGGACAGCGAGTTGATGGTGAACGTGCCGTGGTAGAGCAGCACGGTGCTCAGGAAGAAGCCGATGACCAGGCCCGACCACCCAAACGCGAGGGTGACCAGAAGGCCGGTGACCACTGCCGGCAGCAGCGGGTGCCGGTTGAGCCAGACGAGCTCGGGGAACTTCCGGAGGTCTTTGACGCGATCCAGGTCAGTCTGGGCCCACTCGCTGCTCAGAATCCAGCCCATGTGTGACTGCCAGAAACCCTGGAGGCGCGGCGAGTGTACGTCGCCTTCCTGGTCGCTGTGTTTGTGGTGATGGCGGTGGTGGGATGCCCACCAAAGCACGCCCTTCTGGGCCGATGTCATCGCCAGCCACGCCATGCAGAACTGGGTCACCCGACCCATCTTGTACGTGCGGTGCGAGAAGTAGCGGTGGTAGACACCGGTGACGCCGAACATGCGAACCAGGTACAGGCCGACACAGACGACGACATCAACCCAGGACACGCCCGTCCAGATGGCGGCCAATGGGATGATGTGCATGCCCAGGAAGAGACTGGCGTTGATCCACTTGCGCCAATCGAGGACATCGACGGGCTCTTGCTGCGCTTGTGTGCTCATTCAAACTCCGGGGGCGGCGCGCCGTGCGCTGCGCCGTTGCATCCCGGCTGCAATCTAGGGTGGAACCCCCCACCGCGTTGTAATACTGGTGTAAAAGGATTGCAGACCCCCAACGGCAGGTCCTTGTTTGGCGACGCGTAGACAGCCGCTGCTCTTCCCCATCCTCGTCGGATCGTTCGCGATCGCGTTTGCGATCACGGTGCTCGTGGGCTGGAGCATCATCTTCTCCAAGTATTACGTGGTGGCTACCGACAACCAGGTGGCGGACCTGGGGGTTGGCTATTGGGTGCTGCTCGCCGGCGGCTGCGTGTTTCTGGCGTTGGTGATCGCTGCGCTCGTCCTTTTTCTCGTGTCCAACATCCGTCAGGCGTTGTATGTCCGCAGGCAGGATACCTTCGTTGACTCCGTCACCCACGAGCTAAAATCGCCGCTGGCGTCACTGCGGCTGGCCCTGGACACCATGGAGATGCGCGAGCTCACGCCCGCGCACCGGGCGCGGTTTCTGTCCATGATGGATCGCGACGTCGACAGACTTCAGGCGTTCATCGAGCACGTCCTCGAGGCCGGGCGCCTCGAACATGGACGGCGTCAGTTCGTGTCCGAGCCGGTCAGCGTGCCGGCCATCGTGGATCAGGTGCTCGACGTCTTGCGCAAGCGTCACGACCTGCCCGACGCCGCCATCTCCCTCGATATGCAGCTCACCGAGCAGTGCGAGTCCATGTTCACCGATCCCATGGCGCTCGACATCATCGTGCTCAACCTCATCGACAACGCGATCAAGTACTCACACGGCAAGCCCGAGGTCACGCTGTCCCTCAGGGAGGAGCCGGGGCCGCAGCTCGTCATCGAGGTGGCCGACAAGGGCGCCGGCATCCCGGAGGACCAGCTCAAGAAGGTGTTTCGGCGCTTCCATCGCGTCGAGGGTGAGGGTGTCCGGCATGTGCCCGGAACGGGGTTGGGCCTTTACGTTGTCCGCTTTCTGGTGCAGCACCTTGGAGGCAAGATCGACGCGCACTCGGACGGTGTGGGTCATGGCGCGTTGTTCCGCGTGCGCCTTCCCATCAAACAGGGGTCTCCAGACCAGTGAATCAAACGCTCGCCGGTAGGTTGTTGGTGGTCGAGGATGAGGAGCATCTGGCGTTCTCGCTGGAGTTCAACTTCGAAGCGGAGGGGTACGCCGTCACGGTCGCAAATTGTCTCCGCGACGCCAGGCGGCACCTGGACGAGGCCAGCTATGACCTCATCGTTCTGGACATGATGTTGCCCGATGGGCTCGGCATCGATCTGTGTCGTGAACTGCGGGTGGGCGGCGACCATACGCCGGTCGTGTTTCTCACGGCCAAGGGCGCGCCCGACGATGTGGTGGCCGGCCTCGACGCCGGCGCCGACGACTACGTGACCAAGCCGTTTGCCCTGCAGGAGCTGCTGACCCGCGTCGCGGCGATGCTGCGGCGGCAGCGTTGGAACGATGCAGCGCCAGCCGCCGGTGCGGTCGAGGTTTTTACGTTTGGGGACGGAAACCGCGTGGATTTCGCCACGCGCGAGGCGCTCGCCCACGGAGAGCCCGTGAGCCTTACCGATCTGGAGTTGCGACTGCTGCGCTTCTTCAGCGAGCGGCAGTCACTCGTGATCTCACGCCAGGAGCTCCTGGAGGACGTCTGGGGCCTGGCGGGCGACACGAACACGCGCACGGTGGACAATTTCCTGGTCCGGCTGCGCCGACTCTTCGAGCGCGATCCGTCCAGGCCAGATCACTTTGTCACGGTGCGGGGTGTGGGCTACCGCTTCGTGCCGTGACGCTGTCTCGGCGCATTGCGCCGTCGGTGCCGGCGAGCGTGGCGACGATCCGCTCCCAGGTTCCCTCTTCAGACCAATCCCTGTGTCTTCGCCAGCACGTGATGTGGCTGCCGTATTTCTCGGGTAGGTCGCGCCAGCGGCACCCCTGCGACAACACAAACCGCACGCCATCGATGGTGCGTCGGTCGTCTGCGCGTGGGCGCCCCGTGGGCGCGGGCGGCGGCAGGAGAGGTTTGACTCTCTCCCATTGAGCGTCGGACATGTCTTTGTGATCGGGCATCAGATCCTCCTTCCTCTCCTACGGCGTTTTGAAGCCGCAACTTGAACGGAGAAGCGCACGTGGATCCCGGACGAGATTTTCTTGGCGCCGCGGTGTGCTCGGTTATCCTACATACACACACGAGGGGTCTCGCCATTCGTCGCTCCGCTCCGCCCACCGACCGCGGCTCAATGCCGTGGCCGATTGCGCGGTGCTGCGGGTGCGATGGGCAGCCGGCGCCCGTAGACCGTGAAGGAGAAGCTGTGAGCAACCCGGTGATGAACGAGCTCGAAGGTTGGACGTTGGACACTCGACCCCAGTGGCAGGACCGCCGCGCAGCGCGCAGTGAGGATCGGCGGTTGGCGATGCAGCTCCAGCTGGACTACGTGCGCGACGCCCTCGAACTCGACGCCATGGTACTCGCGGACGAGCTCGGGATGCCGCTGGTGTGCTCGGGCGACAAGGGCCTGGCGGGGAAGCTCGCCGAGGCGGCGTTGTGGACGGGCCCCGACGATGAGGCGCTCGATCCGATGACGCTTGAGCAGATCAAGGACGAATACCCCTGGGTTCGCGACAACGCCGTGGCCTGGCAGTTCGTGGACGTTCCCGGCGTCAGCGGTCTGTGCCGCCTGGTGGCCACGGGCAACTCCACGGTCCGTTTTGTTGGGATCCAGCACGCGTCTGTGGGTCTGCAGCGGATCGGACACACCTGCCATTGATCGATCGCGCGTGGTACCCTGGGCCATGACCCAGGGATTTCCAACGCGCCAACTGTCGCTCGCCGGGGCCCCCTGATGGGCTGGTGCGGCGCGGGCACAGTCCTGCTTCTGATCGTTCTCGTCTTCGTCTTCTGGCCGCGCCGCGCGCGCGCCGACGAGGCGCCCTACGCCGACATGATCAACGCATTGGGGACCGAGGATGGTTTTCCGGTGCGCGGTAGAATCGTCCGAGAGGCCGAGCCTGTGGACATCCACCAGGCGTCGCCGCTCGGGGAGTCATCACAGGACGAGCTCCGGGATGTTGTGGTGACGCTTCGCTGCGGCGAGGTGGCTCTGGGTACGTGCACTGCCGATGTAGAGGGGTACCTCGACGCGTGCGTGGTTCCGCTCAAGGGCGCCATCGGGCCCGGCGCGCACGTGGTGCAGGTCGTGTTGGGGGACGCCGTCATCGGGCGGTTCTCGCTGCGAGTGCTTCCGCGGAACTTCGACGGCCTCGTCGTCCGCAGCGACATCGACAAGACCTACCTGGACACTGCGTTCACGCGGAAGCGCGACATCGCTGCGCTGCTCGTGGCGCCCGGTCCGAAGCGCGCCGCCCTCCCCGGGATGGAAGTGGTCTACCACGGGCTGCGCGCTGGCGCCGACGGCAAAGACAACCGACCCCTGGTCTTCCTCAGCGGCAGCCCGCGGTTCTTCAAACGCACACTCGAGAGCAAGATGGAGCGCGACGGGGTCGTGCAGGACGGCGTATTGCTCAAGCCGTTCAAGGAGATCGCGTCGCGGCGGGCGTGGGACTTCGCGCCGCGCGACATCGTCCCCAGTCTCAAGGAGCAGATCGGCTACAAACTCTTGTGGCTGCTCCGGGCCCGGTTGGAGCTGCCGCCGGGAGCCCGCGAGCTGCTGCTCGGTGACGACTCCGAGGCCGATCACGTCGTGTACGCCCTGTATCACCGCCTGCTCGCCGGAGAGTTGGATGCGGTGGCGCTGGACGCTGAGCTCTCGAGGTTGGGTGTGGGCGAGAGCTGGCGCGGGAAGATCGCGCCCGTGGTGCCAAAGGTCGTGGCCCAGACCGGGGGCAAGAGCCCCGTCGCTGGCATCTACATCAACAGGACGGGCGAGAGCCACGGTCCGCACGCGGCCGAGCAGTGGGTGGTCGTCGGGCTGACCCGGTTGCACCAGGGATCGTGGCCGCTGGCGCTCGACTTGATGGAGGAGGGCTGGTTGAGCCGGCGCTCGGTGGACGC
>CALBXO010000281.1 GCA_937890335.1 uncultured Pseudomonadota bacterium
GCCTTGATGGCCTCGGCGGTGCGCGGGTCGCGCTCGAGCACGAGCGGGATGAGCTCCTCCACGCGGCTGACGAAGTTGAACTCAACTTCGTTTTTCACGTCGTCGGCCACATCGACCAGGTCCTTCTTGCAGCGCGCGGGCAGCACGATGCGACGGAGACCTGCGCGGTGAGCGGCGAGCACCTTCTCCTTGATCCCGCCCACGGGGAGGATGTTCCCGCGCAGCGTGATCTCGCCGGTCATGGCCACGTCGTTGCGCACCTTCACGTCGGTGATCAGGCTGACCAGGGACGTGAAGATCGTGATTCCAGCGGACGGGCCGTCCTTGGGAATCGCACCGGCGGGGACGTGGAGGTGCAGGTCGAGGTTGCGCAGCTCCTGGTCGTTGAGGCCGAACTCGGACGCGCGGCTCCGGATGTACGACATCGCGGCGCGGGCCGACTCCTTCATCACGTCGCCGAGCTGTCCGGTGAGGACGAGCTCGCCCTTTCCGCCGGTCATCTTCGTGGACTCGATGAACAGGATGTCTCCGCCTGTGGGCGTCCAGGCCAGGCCTGTGGCCACGCCAGGGTCCTGCACACGCTCGGCGACTTCCCGCGTGTACCGCTCGGGGCCGAGGTAGTCGTCGAGGTTGTCCGGTGTCACGGTGACGTGCACCTTCTCGGCGGTCTCGTCATCGAGGGTCTCGGCAACCCTTACAGCGACCCCGCGGCAGACATCGGCGATGCGACGCTCGAGGTTTCGGACGCCAGCCTCCCGGGTGTAGGACTCGATCAGCTTGGCCAGAGCTTCGTCGTCGATGACGATGTTCTCCGTGGTAATGCCGTGACCGTCGGTCTGCTTGGGGATCAGGTAGTCGTGGGCGATGTGGACCTTGTCGTGCGGGGTGTAGCCCGGAATCTCGATGACCTCCATGCGGTCGCGCAGCGGCGCGCTGATGGTGTCGAGCACGTTGGCGGTGGCCACGAACAACACATTGCTGAGGTCCACCGGGACCTCGATGTAGTGGTCCGAGAAGGTGCTGTTCTGCTCGGGGTCCAGGACCTCGAGCAGCGCCGAGCTGGGATCGCCGCGGAAGTCACGCCCGATCTTGTCGATCTCGTCGAGCATGAAGACCGGGTTGTTCGTCCCCGCCTTGCGAAGGCCCTGGATGATCCGTCCCGGCAGCGCCCCGACATAGGTGCGCCGATGGCCACGGATCTCGGACTCGTCGTGCACGCCGCCGAGGCTGATGCGGACGAATTCGCGACCCAACGACCGGGCGATGCTCTTTCCGAGGCTGGTCTTGCCGACGCCCGGAGGTCCGACGAGGCACAGGATGGGCCCCTTCATGTCCTTCTTGAGCTTCCGCACCGCCAGGTACTCCACGATCCGCTTTTTGACCTTCTGGAGGCCGTAGTGGTCCTCGTTGAGGACCCTGCGAGCGTGCGGGATGTGGAGGTTGTCCTCGGTCGCGTGGCCCCAGGGCAGGTCCAACAGAGTCTCTACATACGTGCGCGTGACGCCGTACTCCGAGCTGGCTGGCTGCATCAGGCGCAGACGGTCAAGCTGCTTGCGCGCCTGCTTGTAGACCTCCTCCGGGAGGTCCTTCTCCTCCATCGCACGGGCGATCTCCTCGAGATCGCCGCCCTCCCCGTCCAGCTCGCCGAGCTGGTCTTTGATGGCCTTGAGCTGCTGCCGCAGGTAGTACTCGCGCTGGTTCTTGTCGATCTCCTCTTTGATCTGGCTCTGGATCTTGTCGGAGACCTTGAGGACCTCGAGCTGACGGACCAGGAAGCGCACGACCATCTCGAGGCGCGCCTCGAGGTTGGTCTCCTCCAGGATCTGCTGCTTCTCGTCGGTGGGGATGTCCATGTTCGCGGCGACGAAGTCGCACAGCTGGCCCGGATCGTCCACGGAGTCGACCATCTGGCCGGCTTCCTTGGGCATCTCAGGGATGAACTTCACCACCTCCTTGGCGGTCTCCTTGAGGTTCCGGAACAAGGCCTCGACGGACACGGTCCGGTCGTTTTCCTCGTCCAGGTGCTCAAACTCCGCCTCAATGAAGGGCTCGGTGTTGTGGATGTTGAGCATCCGAACACGGCGCTGGCCCTGGATGATGACGGAGTAGTTGTCCCCAGCGATCTTGACGACCTTGAGGATGCGGGCGGTGGTGCCGACCGTGTAGATGTCGTCGCCGCCGGGGTCGTCGACGTCCTGTGCTCGCTGGGTCACGATGGCGATGAGCCTACGCTTCTCGACGGCGTCTTCGATCAGCCTGATGGATTTGGGCCGCCCCACCGCGAGGGGGATGACGACCTGTGGGAACAGGACTGAGTTTCGCAGCGGGAGGACCGGATAGGTCTCGTTGCCGCCCGCACTGTTCTGCTCTTCGCTCATGTGCTATATCCTCCGAATCATTCAGCCGTTTTCGGCCTGAGGGCCATAATAGACACACCCTGGGAGGTGACAAGGCGGATGGACTCGCCGCGCGACTCCGCTACTGCCGGCTCCACCGACGAGTTCGAGGGGCTTGGACGCGTCCTCGACCGTGGGTTGATCGGCCCAGACGCCGCTGCTCGTTTTGAGCGGTTGATGTCGAACCTCGCCGCAGGCGAGGTTCCAGCGCCGGACCCCGAGATCCTCGCGCTCATCGACCGCCGGCTCGAGAGCCGTGAACTGTCCCTTCGGGATGCGTTGACACAGTACCGAGCTGCCACAGATGTGCGCCGATGGCCAATTTTCGTGGTCCGTCCCAACGGTCCGCACAAGAAATTGGAAGATCGGTTCATCAATATGGGCCTCCCGGTGGTGCCGTCCCTCGCTTCGGCATATCGCAGCGTAGGTTTGATTCCTGTCCGCATCCCGCCGTCCCGCGGTTTTGTCCACGGCCTGGCCAGGCGCCCGGACATCCAGCGCATTGAACGCTCCTGGCTGCAGGTCGACATTCCTGCGCAGCTGCCTGACACCGACGGCGAGCTCCTGTACCCGGAGCAGCTCCTGCAGACCGGCGGTTGGCCCGACGAGCTGACAAACGCGCGGGACCCGCTTCGGGTAGGTCTGATCGATTCTGGCATCGACGCGCGCCATCCCGTGCTTCAGACCCTGATGTTGGACCAGCGGGTGTTTCGGCGCGGTGCAGATCGGGTGGGGGACAGGGTTGGGCACGGGACCGCTTCCGCTGGAATCATCGCGAGAATGTGTCCCGCCGCGCGCTTCATCTCGGCCAAAGTCCTCGACGCTGACGGGCATGGAAACGCCGACGATGTGATTCGCGCGCTCGGATGGATTCGTCGCACCAAGCCAGATGTGGTCCTGTTCAACCTCGGGTTCAGCTTGCCTGCACACGAGGGCGGCGTGGTCGCGAGATTGTTGGCGGAGCTCGTCGACGACGGCATCGTTGTGGTTCTTCCGGCCACGGGGCCCGACGGGTTGCCCACGTCTCCGGCGGGGCCTGAGGCGCTGATCAGCGTGGCGGACGATGGCGCCGGTGCCAGCAGCGGGGCCACCCTCCTGTCGCGGGGGACACGCATGCGCGTCCCGCGGAGCATTCAGTCCGACAAACGGAGGTTCCCCGAGGGAGAACCCTCCGGCTGGACCCAGTTCGACAGCGCCGCTGCGGCGGCGGCTGTCACTACGGCGACGGTGTGCCTGCTCTTCCGGGCCGCCCGGCACAGTGGCCGCCAGTTGTCTCCGGCGGAGGTACGCGCCGCCCTTCTGGCGGGCTGCAACTCCCAACGAACTCTCTCGCCGCAGACGGCGGTGGAAGGCTTCCTGGCCCGGATGGACGGGACCTCGGTTCCGGGTCCCACACAGGGCGTGGACGTCGCCTCGGGTCTCGCGGCGCTCGGGTTGGATTTGCCCGATGACGATGAGACGACCAAGTTGCCGCCGCGTGCCGTCCTGGAGATGCTCCAGAAGCGGGCCGAGCAGCAGGATGCCGAGCCACCGACCGTCCAGCTGGATGGCGAAGAATTCGACTGAGCCCAGCCCCTGTCCGGGCGGGTCCGGACGCGGATACCCCTGACGACCGGGGCGCCCCACGTTTGCATCAGTTCGGTTGGTCTGCCGCCTCGGCTTCCTCAGCGGGGCCTTCGTCGGCGTTCTGATCGGCGGGCTGCGCCGGCGGTGTGGCAGCGACAGGCTCAGGTTCGGGCAGCGCCGCCTCGGAGAGTGGACGGAGCATCCATGACGCTGTGTAGCCAGCCTTGATGCGCCAGCGGGCGGGGTTGAACAACACGGTCCCGATGGCCACGTCCGGCGCGGCCAGCGGGGCGAACCCGGAGAACCAACTGTACATGACGTAGGGCTTGGCTCCGGTCAGGGTGCCGGTCTTGCCCGCGACGATGTAGTTTTCGTCGCCTGGCCAGTTCTTGTCGTCCCCAAAGTAGGTGCGTGCGGTGCCCACGGTGGTCGTGTACCGCATCATGGACGCCAGCTCCCGCGCGACCTCTGGGCTCATCACCACCTTCCAGGGGCGCGGCCGGAAGGCCTGCACCACCTTACCGTCGGCGTCCGTGATGGATTGGACCAACGTCGGGCGCATCATCACGCCGCCGGCGGCGACGCTGGCGGAGAGCATCGCTGCGTGCAGCGGTGACAAGTACGTGTTCCAGAATCCCGCTGCGGTGTGCGCACGGTCCAGGGGGTCGGTCGGAATCTCGGCGCGCGAAACCCCCACGGGCAGCTCAAACGGGATGGGCTCGTTGTAGCCGAACCGCGCGGCCCACTCCTCCAGCTCCGCCTTTGTGAGCTGTTCGTCGGCCAGGCGGGCGAACACAGGGTTGGTGGACCGCCCGAACGCAGTGGCGAGGTCGCAGCACTCGTCCTGGGGCGCGTCACCGAGCACGTCTTCCAGAGTCGGGCGCTGCAAGCTCGCCTGGTAGCAGACGCGGTGGGAGCTGGGCACGCCCTTGGTCAGAAGCGCCGCCGCCGTGACAATCTTGAAGAGGCTCGCCGAGGGGGCGATGGCCTCCACGGCGGGATCCCCCTCGCTGCTCCCGTGCCCGACATACGCCAGAATCCGTCCGGTGTTGGGCTCGATCATCACCAGCCCGGCAGTCGGCACTTCATACCGCTCGAACAGCTCCTCTGCCCGCTGTTGAAGGCGGGGATCGAGAGTGAGTTCGATCTCCGACCCGTCGTCGCGAACGACCACGTAGCGGTCCCCTCGCAACTCGGCAGCACCGAGGTCGAGACCGTGCACGCGGGGCTCAGCTGGCTGGGAGCGCTCGGTCGGGTGTGTGTAGGTGGTCGGCTCGTCGGGGGCGTCGAGCTTGGCGAAACTCAGCCCGGTCCGGCTGACGATGATTCCCGCAGCGAAACACGCCACGACGGCCACGCCAAGGGCGATGGCTAACTGCTTGCGCACCTTCCTGGTCCTCTGTCGCCGCGCCACTCCCTGCGGCGCTGCGTCACTCCCTGTGACGCCGTCCCCAGCATTGTGCGCAGGCGCGGCACTGTCAACATCGTCGCGCGCCGCGAGCGATCACTGTCGACTACGATTTCAAATGCCTTGTGCCGATAGGACTGGCAGGATGAAGACCTGGTTGCAATTCCTGGTGGCGATGGCGGTTCTCGGCCTCGGAAACTCCGTGGTGGCGCAGGACCTGGCAGTGTATGCGGACGGTCCCTCGACCGCCGCCGAGGAAGGCTGGCTTCACATCTACCGCGAGGCGCTGGACGAAGAGGAGGGCCGGCAGGCCATCATCGTCCAGTACGCCGGGCCACCGGGCGGTCGTGTCAGCGGCGCGCTCGTGTTCCGCGGTGCGTTGGTCGATGAAGTCCAGCACGACGCAGAGATGCTCAACGAGGGCGACGAGGCCTGGGGCACGCTGCTCGAGACGCCGGGCAACGATCCCGGGCGCGGTCTTGAGGATGTGATCGAGTTTGGTGGACCCACGGAAGAGGATCCCCGCGACACCGTCCAGTACACGCGCGGGGCGCGCTCCGTGCGCTTCTTTTTCTCCGCAGATGGCGAGGTAGACAGCCTGCGCGTCGTCGTTCAATACCCTGGCAATCCGGGGACGGCGACTGTCACCGTCGAGACGTACGGGCCGTGGCAAGCAGACGAGGACGGATGGCCCTCTACCGAGGAGCTGGCTGGAATCCGGATCGGTGCGGACGACGGCGACATCGTGGACGACGGCAACTATCCCGGTCTCTACTCCGCGCGCGACATTCGCCTGGCCGTCGAGGACCTGGATGTAGAGACCACGCTCGTGGCGCTTCGCGTCGAGCCCGGCGGGAACCCGCGACACCTGGTTGTGTTCCTCAACAACGACGCCGACGGGGAGGACTTTGACCGGGACAATGGTCGTGATCAGAACGGGACCTCGCGCGTCGGGTCCACCGTGGCTCTCACCTCGCTGCGCTATGTGCTGGGTTCTCTGGTCTCCGTGGACAGGGATCAGTTCCCGGTCTCCGGTCTCCGCCTTCGCGGGCTGGAACGCGGCCGCCTGGAGGTGGGCGAGCGCATCCCGACCGTGCTGTCGGTGACGCCACCCGAGGACGTGGCGACCGGGCTGTACCAAGGCGAAATCATCTTTTACGAGGACAACAACGGCAACGGCAACTTTGAGCCCGGTGAGACCTTTGACTGGGTCGCGGTCGAGCTGTCCGTCAGCCCGCCGCGTGTTGAGCCTGACGCTGGACCCGACGGCGGCCCCGATGCGGGAGACGCCGACCCAGGGGACACCGGTCCTGGTGGCAACGACGGCGGCCTCGTGTTGGACCTCGGCGGTATCTTCCCCGACCTCCC
>CALBXO010000282.1 GCA_937890335.1 uncultured Pseudomonadota bacterium
GGCGACCGGGTTCATCGAGCAGGCCATCGAGCGGATTCCGGTCCGTGGCGACACCGAGATTGTAGTAAGTCTGGTCCCCGACACACGGCAGCCCAGCGTCCGAACCGGGACCAAGTGCGCCTGCAGCACTCCACACGCACCGGTCACCGGCTGGGAGGGCGTTGCAGCGCTCCTGCTGGTCGGCGTGCTGGTGATTGGGCGTCGGCGCCGCTGAACGACCGCTTCTAGGGGATCCAATCTACGATGAGCTGGGCTGACTGAAAGCCGTCGAAGGACGAGCCGTTCGTCACATTGCCCAACCCGCGGTTGCCCCGACCGGCGTAGGTGACGGTGAACACGCGGTAGTCCACCTTGGCCTTCAGGTACAGGCTGTCGGTCAGCTGCAACCATGGAGCGACGCTGGCCCCGTAGCCCAGCGGGCTGCGCGGCTTGCCGGAGACATCCGGAAACTCGCGGACGTTGTAGGGGTACACGCCGTCCACACCCACCTCGACCCCGATCGATTCCAGGATGGGCACGTTGAGCGTGCCGCCGATCATCGGGCCCGCGTACGTCGTGGACACCACGATTGTTGGCGTGTGTGGGCTCGGGATGAAGGCGTTGAGGAGGAAACCGACCCGCAAACCCAGCGACAGCGACGTCGCCTCGGGCCCGAGGAACCACCGGTAGTGGAACGCGCCTTCGAGGCGGTGGGTCACGAAGGCGAGGCTGCTGGCGCCCTCCTGGGTCTCCAGGGGCACCTCCAGTTCTCCGAGGAACCCGAACTGGTAGGTCGCGTCAAAGCCGGCGTTCTCACTGATCCAACCCTCGATCCCCACCATCGTGGTCGGGACCTCGCCCAGATTGGCCTGGAGAACGACGGCATCGGAACGAAAGTCGAGGAAACCAGTCTCGACGCCGGCGCCGGCGCGCAGGCGGAAGCCCTCCCGCTGGCGGGTGAGCGGGTCGAGTTCCTGCGCGTGACTCGTCCATCCTGTCCCGAGTACCGCGAGCAGCATCAGGACTGTAAGCAGCGCGCGCGGCATGGTAGTAGTAATGACTGACATGGTTTTCACTCGACTTCCAGACTCATTGTCGACGGCGCTCTTCTTGGGGTCAAGCGCGCTCCTCCTGGCGCTGTGCTCTCCCGTGGCCGCACAGGACGAGGCCCCCGTGCCGGGTTTGTCCGAAGAGCGGCGCAAAGACATCGCTGCGAGCATTGAATCGGCCCTGGACGTCTACCTGGTCCACAAGCCCAAGCGGGAGGCGCTCGAGGGCGTCATCGTGCAGCGGGGCCGGGCGGAGGTCTGGTTTCTGCGCAACCTCGATGTGAACCAGCAGGACGCGAAATGCGACGCGCTGCGGTGGCTGCTGCTCGGTCGGTTTCAGACGAGCAAGGGCGTGAGGGCCGCGTTTGAGGCCAACCCCGAGATGGAAACCGTGGCCTTGGTCTTCTACCGTGTCGAGACCCGAGTGCGCGTCGGCGCCCGCGGGGAGTATGTGCAAGACAGGACGGCGGTCAGGACCCTGGAGGTCAGCATCGACCGCACCAAAGGGAAGGTCTTGAACCGGAAGTTGCTCGAGGCGGCTCTTCGGGGCAACCGCGACACTTGCATCGCCAAAGGTGAGGCCGCTGTGGACCATCACTGGTACATCCGCTGAATCCAGGTGGAGTCCGCCTTGTCCGACAACGGTCCATTCGAACGAGAACTCGCCACCCTTCTGGAAGCCCCCTATTCCTACATCCACGTCGTGACCCATGACGAGGCGCGCGCCGTGGCGCTGGTGACGCGCGTTGCGCTGGCTGCCGGGCGTCCGGTGCACGAGTGGAGCGCGACCCGCGGTATGCCGATGGTCGAGTCCCGGGGTGTCGGGGCCGACGACATCGACGGCCTTCTCGACGCGATCGAGGGGGAAACGCAGAACGCGATCTTCATCCTCAAAGACGCGCACCCACACCTGCAGAACCCGCTGCTTGTTCGCCGTCTTCGCGAGATGGAGCCGCTGGTCGCCGCCTTTGGCAAATCGGTGGTGCTCATCTCGCCCATGGCCTTCACGTTGGAGGACCTGGCTACGGACGTGACGGAGCTGCGGCTTCCGATGCCTGCGCGGGCCGAGCTGCTCGACGTGGCGCGCATCGTCTTCCCCTTGGACCGTTGGCCCGACATTGACCGCGAGGGCCTTGTCACCGCCGCGCTGGGGCTCACAAGCCGGCAGGCGTTGCGCGCGTTCCACCGTGCGCGGCTCGAGGCGCTCCGCGCGTTCAAGGAGAACGACGCCGCCGCGTTCGCGATGGATCGCGTGGTCCTGGACGAGAAGAGGCGAGTGGTGGCGCGCACCGACGTGGTCGAGTTTGTGGAGGCCCGTCAGGCGCTCGACGATGTGGGCGGAATGGAGCTGCTCAAAGACTGGCTCCACGCGCGCCGTGACGCGTTCAGCGAGCGCGCCCGTGCGTTCGGTCTTCCTGCGCCTCGGGGCTTGCTGCTGCTGGGTGTTCAGGGGTGCGGCAAGAGTCTGATGGCCAAGGTCGTGTCCCGACACTGGGGCCTGCCACTGCTGCGCCTGGACATCGGTGCGCTGTTTGCCGGGCGGCAGGCGCCGGAGCTCGCCATGAGGCAGGCGCTGGCCATTGCCGAGGCGGTGTCGCCGGCTGTGCTCTGGGTGGACGAGATCGAGAAGGCGTTCGATCGCGACGCGGGCAGCGGCAGCCACCGTCTGCTCGGCGGTCTGCTGACGTGGCTGCAGGAGAAGCGGGCGCCGGTGTTCTTTGTCGCCACGGCGAACCGTGTGGACGGTCTCCCGCCTGAGCTGCTGCGCAAAGGGCGTTTTGACGAGATCTTCTTCGTGGACCTGCCGGACACCGCGTCGCGGCAGGAGATCCTGTCCATCCACCTGGTGGGGCGCGACCGCAACCCGCGCCACTACGACATCCCAGCCCTGGCGACGGCCGCGCACAACTTCAGCGGAGCCGAGCTCGAGCAGGTTGTGGTCAGTGGTCTGTACCTGGCGTTTGGGCACGGTCGGGGGATGACCCAGGACGATTTGCTGCAGGCAGTGCAGCAGACCGTCCCGCTGGCGCGAACCTGCGAAGAGGAGATCAAGGAGCTGCGGGTGTGGGCGCGGGACCGCGCCCGGTTCGCGACCAGAGATGCGACGGAGATGTCCTACTTTGGTGGGCTGCTCAAGGAGCCGCGTCAGTCGTAGAACCGCATCTCTTGCTTGGGGTCGCGCGCCAGCAGTTGGCGCACGGCCTCGGCGGCGGGTCGACCCTCGTGGAGCACGTGGTACACCTGCTCGCAGATTGGCATCTCCACCTGGAGTTTGCGCGAAAGATCGTAGACCGACCGGCTCGTCCGAACACCCTCAGCGACCATCTTCATCTCCGCGAGAATCTCCTCGATGGTCTGCCCTTGCCCTAGCTTCACGCCGACGGTCCGGTTCCTGGACAGGCCACCGGTGCACGTGAGGACCAGGTCGCCCATTCCGGCGAGCCCAGCCAGAGTGAGTGGATTGGCGCCTTTGCGGACCGCCAGCCGGGTGATCTCGTTGAGTCCGCGGGTGATCATCGCGGCCATGGAGTTGTGCTGAAGTCCCATGCCGCTGACGGCGCCCGCACCGATGGCGATGACGTTCTTGAGCGCGCCGCCGCACTCGACCCCGATGACGTCGTGGGAGGTGTACGCCCGGAACGTGTCCGTCATGAAGGTGTGCTGAATCTTCTCCGCGAGGTTGGCCGAGTACGACGCGATGACGACGAGCGTCGGCATGTTGGCGGCGACCTCTTTGGCGAAGCTCGGACCCGACAGGTAGGCGAGGTAGGGGTGGCACCGAATGGGCAAGACCTCCTCGAGGATCTCGCTGACCAGCAGGAGCGTGTCGTTTTCGATCCCCTTGCTGGCGCTGACAATGGGGACACCCACCGGGATGTAGGGCGCAGCCTCCGACATCACATGCCGGAGCACGTGGCTGGGAGACACGCTCAGGATCATGTCCTTGTCGCTGACCGCGTCCTTGATGCTTCCGGTCGCGGTGAGGTTGTCGGGCAGCTTGAAGCCGGGCAGGTACGCGGCGTTCTCGTGCTCTTCGTTGATCGCGCGGACCACGTCGCTCTCATACGCCCAGATTTGGACGGGGTAGCCCTTGTCGGCAAGGAGCTTGGCGAGCGCTGTACCCCATGAGCCGGCGCCGAGGACGCCGATTCGGGTGATGACTTCGTGGTCGCGCAGGTGTTCGGAGGAGGGGGCGGACATGATTCAACGCTCCGGCAGTACAAACGGGTAGTTGATCGTGATGGACGCCCCGGCAAACTGGGGAAACTGCATGTCCTTGACGATGCCTGCGACGCAGTCCGCCTCAGGGGATCCTTTTTTCTCGTTGATGACGCGAGTTCCGCCTACGCCGCCGGTGGGTAGAATCGTGAAACGGACGATCACCGTTCCCCCTCGCCGCTGCCCGCCGCAGGTGTCGACCTGGGCTCGGTGCGCGGCGATGACGGTCTTGACCTGGGTCCGGTTGAGCCCGAAGGGGACCTTGGGATCTGCGACGGGCACTACCTTGTCGTCGGCTGGAGGAATCGTCGCGGCGCCAGCGTCGGGAACGATCGCGGGGACTTCAGCATTGTCCGGGTCTGTGACGTCGGCCTCTGGCGCCACATCGGGGAGCGGCGCGGCAGCCTGTGCGTCCTCCGCGACAGCGGCGTCGGGTTCCGGGGCAGGCCGGGCGGGCACGACGGGCGGACTGACTGCGAGACCGGCGTCGGCCAGGACCTCGATGCGGTCAGGAATCACAACGACATTCGAGGGCCGCTCCCGCGTCTGCGTTGGC
>CALBXO010000283.1 GCA_937890335.1 uncultured Pseudomonadota bacterium
CGAGCTCGATCCAGCCGAGCAGCAGCGGCTCTACGACGACTTCTCCAATGTGCTTGCACGGCTGGCCCAGGAGGACCCGGACTACCTGCGTTCCCTGTTCACCAAGGGCGACGACAAGGCCGCCGAGGGTGCAGACGCAACCCAGACCGGTGGGACCAGAAAGCCGATCGAGGAGATCGCCGCCGACAACCAGGACGCACCCCAGAACGACGCGGCCAACCCGCTTCGGCGCAACCTCAAGGAGCTGCTCGACGACCCAGGTTCGCAGTCACGGCTGTTTGCCATGGCGCGCGAGGCGCTGGAGTCCACCACCTCACGAATCCGCGGGCTCAATCTGCCCGAGGGTACGGAAGTGGCCGCCATGCTCAAGCGCGACACCCCCGATGAGTTCATCGCCTCCGTCAAGGAGAAGGTCGAGCGCAAGGGGTACGCTGAGATTGGCGAGATGGGCGATATGATCCGTGGGCGCATCAGCGTCGAGGATGGAGAGGGCGTGCAGTCCGTCCTGGCCCAGCTGCGAGACGCGTTCCCGGACGCGGTGTTCGACCTCAAGGAGGACACGCCGTACCCGCGCATCCACATCGACCTCAAGTCGAAGAACGGGGTCCTCTTCGAGCTTCAGCTCGGCACGAAGGTCACCAACGAGTTCTTTGAGACCAACGGCATCCGCATCCCGGACGCCCTGCGCGACAAGGTCGGTCCCGAGTTTGTGAACCTCCACACGGCCAAGTACGACCTGCTGGACAAGGTGCAGGGACCCCGCCGTGCGCAATACGGGCTCGACGAACTCAGCGCCCGTCACGATGAGATCTCCGTCGCCACCGGGCGCGGCGACCTCGATCCTGCCCAGCAACAGCGCCTCTACGACGACCTGAGCGCGGCGCTCCAACGCATCGCCGACGCCGAACCGGAGTACATCAACAGCCTGTACACCAAGGACAAGAAGGGCGGCGACGAGAAGCCAGCCGGGGCGGACTCGACCCAGGCAGGCGGAGCATTGAACCGCGACACCGATTCCGACGCGGAATCCAGTGGTGGAGGTGGCGGGGTCAGGCGCGAGTCGGAGGAGGAGCGCATTGCCCGCGAGTCCGCGAGCCTGCGCGGGGAGCACGGTTCGGACGACACCAACGTGGCGGCTCGATTGATGGCGGCCGCCGCCGCCCGGAACATCCGGATGAGCTCAAGGCCCATCGGAAAGAGCTCCATCAAGCTGACCTTTGGTACCCAGGGCGAAGGCAACGAGGTAGACGAGCTGTTCATCGCCGGCGGCGAGGACCTCGAGGTGTTCCTGCGCACCGAGGGACCGTGGTACCCGGTGTCCGACGGGACCAACATCATCGGAATCCGCTGCGAGTCTGGAGAGTGCAGTCTCATCGGGGAGCAGGTGCTCAACCCGAAGTACGCCGAGTACATGGAGCCCGAGGCCGCCGCCCGCTTCCTGCGGGGGCTCGCCAGGCTCAACGAGCAGCGGCAGGCGCAGCCAGCGCAGGCGATGTAGCGGGCGCCCTCGTCTGGCGGCGTTGCCTCCCACACGGCAACCGCCGCCGGGAGGAAGTCGCCGCGCAGACTATTGGTTGGGCGCCAGCCCGCGCAGGAACATCTCCTGCATCGGCCACGGTTGGTTTGGCGGTAGACAGACGATGGGGAAGGTCACGCCCATCTCCTTGGCCGCCTTGAGGCGGGCCACACACTCCATCGGGTCGCCCGCGATCGTCAGCTTCTCAACCATCTCGTCGGTGACGGCGTCCGTGGCCTTTGAACGGGTCGCCTTGTCCCGGTACAGCTCGCAGATTACATCGCACTCCTCGCCGTAGCCGAACGTGGTGAGCAGCTGCCGATAGTAGTCCCCCATGCCTGCGACATAGAACGAGATGACCTGCTTGGCCATCTGCCGCGCAGCGCCAGCCATGGGTACGACGATGGTGAACGGGGTCGTGGCGATCTCCGCGGGGTCACGCCCTGCCTTGGCCGCGCCGGCGGCAATCCAGTTCTGCCCACGGTCCAGGGACTCCCATGGCCACATGGTTGGAATCCAACCGTCCGCGAGCTCGCCGATGGAGGTGATGGATTTCTCCTTGAGGGCGGCGACGTAGATGGGGATGTCCGGGCGGCCGGGGTTCATGGCCAGCGTGAACGGCCGGTAGTCGTGCAGCTTTGCGTCGGCATCCATCAAGTTTCCGCCGCGCAGCAGTGTGCGCGTGACCCGGATGACGTCGCGAAGTTGGGTCAGGGGCTTTTGAAATTCGCGCGCGTGGAAACCTTCGATCACGCGCTTTCCGCTCGTGCCAATTCCCAGGATCAGTCGGCCGTCGCTGATCTCGTCCAACGTCGCGGCGCTCATCGCGATCAGGCCGGGCGACCGCGAGAAGACATTCACGATGCCCGTGCCGAGTTTGATGTTCTTGGTGTGGACCGCCATCTCGGTGAGCAGTCCGAAGATC
>CALBXO010000284.1 GCA_937890335.1 uncultured Pseudomonadota bacterium
GACTCGACCGCAGCATTGTCGTTGGCCGGCACCAGCAGCACGGCGAGGCTCGGGCCCCCGGGGCCACCCGGGCCGTTGGCACCGCAGCCACCGTTGCCCCCGTTGCCACCGCGACCTCCGACGGCGCTGCAACCCAAACAGGTGTCTCCCCCGCCGCCGGTACCTCCGCCGCCACCCTGACCACCGCGGCCCCCAACACCGCCGGCTCCGCCGCGCGAGGCGGTGACGGTCGTGCGTTCCAGTGTCACGGTGCTGCCCACCACCAACAAGCCAATGGACGCGCCGCCACCGCCACCGCCGCCGCCTTCGGCACCACCACAGCCCCCGGACCCGCCGCCGCCGCCGCCGCCACCGTTCATTTGACCCTGGACCGCGCCCACGCTGAACCCGCCACCGCCGCCGCCGCCGCCCCCACCACCGGGAAGCCCACGACCTCCCGGCATGGAGCCGTTCGGGAACCAATAATCGTCCTCAAAACGCCCCTCGGCGCTACCGACTTCACCCGCGTCGCCGTTGCCGCCAGCCTCCCCAGAGTCGCCGGCTTCACCGTTCATCGCGGCCTGCCCACCCGCACCGCCCATGGCTCCGCGCGATCCCACAACGCCCGGCCGACCCGCGATGGCGTTGCCAACACCGCCCGCGCCACCAGGACCACCGCTGGCCGCGCAGTCCGCGCTGACACCACCGCTGCCGGCGGTGCCACCCGAGGGGTGTCCGCCCGGCATGCCGGTGGGACCCGTCGTTCCCGGCGCGCCAGGGAGACCTGTGCCGCCGACGCCGCCGCGGATCTGACAGTCTTCGATGTGCAGAAAGGGGCCGCTGCGCAGTACCGCGACCGCGACGCTGGACTGCCCGTCCAACCCAGTCGCAGACTGGACCGCCACACTGTCGAGCCGTGTCGGCCGGGCCAGTCCCGCGTAGGTCAGGACCGGGGAGGGGCCCGAGATCACGGTCTCAAGCTGAACCGAGGCCGGCGGACGCGTCCAGCCACCCGGTTCCCGGTCGTAGCCACCATGCAGATTGACGCCCTCCGGGATCTGGAGCGGCTGCCTCACCGAGTAATTGCCCTTCTGGAGGTAGATCGGAGCCCGACCCCGGCCACGTGCCAGCTCGACGGCCCGCGGCAGCGTCCTCACCGGACTCTGCGCGGACCCATCGTTGAGGTCGTCACCGGCGTCCGGAGCCACAAAGATTGCAGCGAGTGCGTTGCCGTCGACGCCGTCACAATTGGAGTCGATCCGGTCATGATCCGGTTCGTCCTCTTCGTCGCAGTCGCCGGTGTCGACAGGGGCGTCCGCCGTGTCGGAGGCGTCCTCGGCATCCGCAGTGTCCGGAACTTCGTCGTCGACATCGACGTCCATTCCCGGCACGTCCTCCTCCACGGAGTCCGCGTCGGTGTCCGCCGGGGTGTCCGCGTCGTCCACGTCCGCCGGCTCACTCGTGTCACCGCCGTCCGCAGCGTCCCCTGTGTCCGTCTCCGGGCCCTGGTACGCGTCGTACTCCGACCCGAGACTGCATCCTGAGACGACCAGCGTCAGCAGCGTGCCCATCACCAAAATTCGTCTGAACAAGGTACCTCCTGGGAACCCTCTACACTGTCCCCTCGCCATCGAAAGTCAACCCGTCATCCGGGCGAGCCGGTGGAGATCCGCAGACGCAGCCACAACCCGGCTTGACGAGGGGCAAAATTCGGGAACATGCTGGCGCACACATTGGATACCGAGGCGGCACGGAGCGAGTATGATCCACGAGTTCATGGAGCAGGTGAAGGCGAAGAACCCGGCGGAGCCCGAGTTCCACCAAGCGGTGCACGAGGTCGTGGAGACCTTGGAGCCTTTCCTCGAGCAAAACCCCCAATACCAACACGCCAAGATCCTCGAGCGGATCGTCGAGCCCGAACGCACCATCATGTTCCGCGTTCCCTGGGTGGACGATCGAGGCGAGATTCACGTCAACCGCGGCTACCGCGTGCAGATGAACAGCGCCATCGGCCCGTACAAGGGTGGCATTCGCTTCCACCCGAGCGTGACCCTGGGGACGCTCAAATTCCTGGCGTTCGAGCAGGTCTTCAAGAACAGCCTGACCAGCCTGCCCATGGGCGGCGGCAAGGGCGGCTCCGACTTTGAACCCAAGGGCAAGAGCGACATGGAAGTCATGCGCTTCTGCCAGGCGTTCTTCATGGAGCTGTTCCGGCACATCGGCGCGAACACCGACGTGCCTGCGGGCGACATTGGCGTGGGCGGTCGCGAGATCGGCTACATGTTCGGCATGTACAAAAAGCTGCGCAACGAGTTCACCGGAGTCCTCACGGGCAAGGGCCGCAACTGGGGCGGCAGCCTCATCCGTCCCGAGGCCACAGGCTACGGCGCCACCTACTTCACCCAGGAGATGCTGGCGACGCGCGGCGAGTCGTTCGACGGCAAGACCGTCTGCATCTCCGGCTCGGGCAACGTGGCGCAATACACCTGCGAGAAGGTCCTGCAGCTCGGGGGCACACCGGTCACCATGTCCGACTCGGGCGGCAGCATCCACGACCCGGAGGGCATCAACGCGGAGAAGCTCGCCTGGGTGATGGACCTCAAGAACAACCGCCGCGGACGCATCAAGGACTACGCCGAGAAGTTTGGCGCCACCTACCTTGAGGGGCAGCGGCCCTGGTCCGTCGCGTGCGACGTGGCCATGCCGTGCGCAACCCAGAACGAGCTCGACGCGGCCGACGCGCGCGCGCTCCTCACCAACGGCTGCACCGCCGTGGCTGAGGGCGCCAATATGCCGAGCACCCTGGACGCGGTGAACATGTTCCTCGACGCGGGCATCCTCTTTGGGCCCGGCAAAGCTGCCAACGCTGGCGGCGTCGCCACCTCCGGCCTCGAGATGACCCAGAACTCCATGCGTCTGTCCTGGACGCGCGAGGAGGTCGACGAGAAGCTGCAGGCGATCATGAAGAACATCCACGGTTCGTGTGTCGAGCACGGCCGGGAAGACGCGAAGTTCGTGAACTACGTAGCCGGCGCCAACATCGCCGGCTTCATCAAGGTCGCCGACGCGATGCTCGACCAGGGCGTCGTCTGAGCCACGGGCCCGGCGAAAGCCGGGCCACCGCGTCCCCAACCGGCCCGCACAGCATGCAATACGAGCTCGATCCCCGCGCCAAGCGCCTCAACGCGCTCATGCCCCACCGCGTGCGCGAAGTGCTGCTGGTCTCCTCGCACTACGACGCGTTCATCCTTGAGGAGGACGGCTACCTCACCGAGCGCATCTGGACCCAGTACAAGGAACTCAACCTCACCTCATCCCCTCGCGTTACCCACGTGAGCACCGGAGAGGAGGCGATCCGTGCGATGGAGTGGCGCAGGTTCGACCTCGTCATCACCATGACCCGCCTGGCCGACATGGATGTCCTGAACTTCGGCCGGCGCGTCAAAGAGCTCCGACCCAGACGCCCCGTGGTGCTGCTCGCCATGGACGAGGCGGAGATGCGCGGAATCAACCGCCGCGACATCGAGGGAGCCATCGACGGCGTCTTCCTGTGGACTGGGGACGCAAACATCCTCCTGGCCGTCATCAAGCTCATCGAGGACCGGGAAAACGTCGACCACGACATCCTCGCAGCGGGGGTGCGCGTCATCCTCGTCGTCGAAGACACCGTCCGGCACTACACCAAATTCCTGCCCGTCCTCTACAACGCCATCCTGGCCCAGGCGCAATCGCTCATCACCGAAGTCCTCAACGACGCGCAGCGCATCCACCGGTTGCGGGCGCGTCCCAAGGTCTTGCTGACCCATGACTGGGAAAGCGCGGTCGATCTCATCAACCTGTACCGGAACAACCTCGCCGCGGTAATCAGCGACATCCGGTACCCGCGCGGCGGCGTGGTGGACCCGGACGCCGGCTACCTGCTCTGCCAACACATTCGCAAGATCTTACCCGATGTGCCCGTGCTGCTTCAGAGCGCGGACCCACTCAAGAAGGAGCAAGCGGCGCGGCTCGGGTTTCAGTTTGTCCACAAATACTCAAAAAACCTTCTGCGCGACATCGAGGGTTTCCTCAGCTTCAACCTCGGGTTCGGGGACTTTGTGTTCCGCACGCCCGACGGCAGAGACGTAGCGCGGGTCTCCGACATCCAGGAGATGGTGCACACCGTCCCCCACGTGGACGAAAGGGCCCTGCTCTTTCACGCCGAGCACAACCACATCTCCACCTGGCTGATGGCCCGCTGCGAGTTCGAACTCGCCCGCAAAGTCAGGCGCAAGCGCTTCGCCGATTTCGCCAACGTCGACGAGATGCGGGAGTGGCTCGTCGACGCGCTGCGAAGCCGCCGTTTTGACGCCAACATCGGCATCATCTCCGAATTCGACGGCGTCACCTACACGGTCGACTCCCCATTCACCCGCGTGGGCGAGGGCTCCATCGGCGGCAAGGCGCGCGGCGTCGCGTTCCTCAACTTCCTTCTGCTGCGCACTCGGCTCCCCAAGCAGTTCCCGGAGATGGGAATCCACGTGCCGCAGACCCTGGTCCTCTGCACCGGGATCTTCGACCAGTTCCTGGACGAGAATGGCCTGCGCCACCTGGATTGGGACGCCATGCGGGACGAGGACATCGCGCGGCGTTTCCTCTACGCGCGCCTGCCCGACGGCATCCGCCGACAGATGCGCGAGGTCCTCAGCCAGCTGCGGTTCCCGCTGGCCGTGCGCTCGTCGAGCCTGCTCGAAGATTCTGCAGCGCAGCCGTTCGCCGGCGTGTACGCCACCTATATGCTGCCCAACAACCACCCGGACATTGAGACCTGTCTGGCTGAGCTCTGCGTCGCCATCCGGCTGGTCTACGCCAGCACGTTCTTCGCCAATGCCCGCGGCTACATCGACCGGACGCCCCATCGCATCGAAGAAGAGAAGATGGCGGTCATGATTCAGCGGCTCGTCGGCAAGGAGCACGGCCCCGACGGCGCGGCCTTCTATCCATCCATCGCCGGCGTCGCGCAGTCGCTCAACCACTACCCAGTGGGCCACCAGAAAGCCGAGGACGGGGTCGCGCTGGTTGCCCTGGGACTGGGGCGAATCGTCGTGGAGGGCGGGGAGACTCTGCGCTTCTCTCCCGTCACACCGGAGATCATGCCGCAGCTCAGCTCCCCGACCGCTGCACTCAAGAACACCCAGAAGACGTTCTGGACGCTCGCGATGCACCGCGAGCGCGCAGACTTGATGCAGGGCGAGGACTCCACCCTTGAGCGCCTGACCCTCAAGGACGCGGAGGACCACGGCACGCTCAAGCTGGTCGGAAGCGTCTACTGCCCCGAGGACGACCGGATCCGGGATGGTCTCAACCACGCCGGCCCCAGGCTGGTGACCCTCAGCCACGTGCTCAAAGCGGGCGTCATCCCGCTCGCACCGGCGCTCGACAAGATCCTGGGTGTCTGTCGAAAGGGCATGGGGCGCGACGTGCAGATCGAGTTCGCCGTCGACATGGGCGACTGGGGTGCACCGCGCCGCCGCGGTCGGGAGCGGGCCAAACCCAGGCTCTACGCCCTTCAGCTGCGCCCACTGGGCCTGGGCGGCGAAAAAATCCTCGCGGACATGCACGAGGTGCCCAACGAGGAGCTTCTCGTCCGCACGACCCATTGCCTCGGAACCGGCATCATCACCGACATCGAGGATGTGGTGTACGTGGACAACGCCGCCTTCGATCCAAAGTTCACGCGGGAGATGGCCAAGCAGATTGGCGAAATCAACGACCGTCTCGTGGCCGAGAATCGCCCCTATCTGCTGATCGGCCCAGGGCGCTGGGGGTCTTCCGATTCGTGGCTTGGCATTCCGGTGCAATGGTCCCAGATTCGCGGCGCCAAGGTCATCGTCGAAGCGTCCCCCGAGGGCTACCACGTCGACCCGTCGCAGGGCTCCCACTTCTTCCAGAACATCACATCGCTGCGCATCGGCTACCTGACCGTCCCGCCGGGAGACCGGGCTGCGTTTGTGGACTGGGCCTGGCTCGATGGCTTCGAACCCAAGTCCAAGACCCAGTACCTGCGTCATGTGCGCCTGGAGAGACCGCTGGAGATTCAGCTCGATGGGTCCACCCCGCGCGCCCTGGTCGCCAAGACCGCGCCGGAAGTCGATGACTGAACCGCGACGAATCGTCACCCTGAGCTTCGACGATGGGTTCGAGGCGTCCTGTCGAACCGTCGCCGCGCTGTACGAGGAGCGCGGCCTGTCCGCGTGCCTGAACATCGTGGCGACCGGACACGAGTCCACCTACATTGCCCCGGACCCATGGCAGGAAGGGGCGGTGCGAGGCGACTTTGACTTGTGGCGCGAGCTGCGGGAGCGCGGGCACGAGGTGATGCCCCACGGCCACCGGCACGCCAACCTGGCGTTCCTGCCCTACGCCGAAGCCGTAGCTTTGATCGACGCGTGCCTGGACCGTTTTGCCGCAGAGTTTTCCGGCTGGAACCAGGCGGGCGCGGTGTTCAACTTCCCCTACAATCTCTCCACACCGGCCTTGGAGTCCTACCTCCGCGGCAAGGTCCGGGCGTTTCGGGTGATGAGCGTGGACGGCCGCAACCCTTTGCCAGGCCCAAACTCGGTGCGCATCGAGGCTGCAGCGTACGGGCCAGGCGACTGCGAGGCAGACCTCAGCGCGCGCATCGACGGCCTGCTCAAATCCGAGGGCTGGCTGGTGTACAACACCCACGGTGTCGACGGCGAGGGCTGGGGCCCGGTGTCTCGCGATTTCCTCGCCAGCACCCTGGACCGGCTCCTCGAGGCCGGTGTCCACGTGCTCCCCACAGGGGCCGCGTTGGCACTGTCAACCGATGCCGACATGACGTAAGGTGGCCAGCATGACGGAACACACCCGAACTGTCTTCGTCGACGGCGGCGGACAGACACTCAAGCTTCGGAAGTACAAACTGACCGTGCTGGAGGGTCCCAACAAGGGACTTGAGCAGACGTTCTCGCGCCGGACCGCCCTGATCGGCTCCTCGCCGGACACCGACCTGGTGCTGGACGACTCGGCAGTGTCGCGGGTCCACGCCCGCATCGAAGTGGATGGCGCCGGCTACCACGTGCAGGACAAGGGCTCCAAGAATGGCACCTGGGTCGGCACCGTGCGCGTGGCGGACGCGTTCATCTCCGACGGATCCATCTTCCGGGTCGGCGAGTCACTCATCAAGTTCGAGACCACGCAGGACGAGGTCGAGGTCCACTTCTCCGGACGCAAGCAATTCGGTGACATCATCGGCACATCGCTC
The DNA here is from genome assembly GCA_937890335.1 of uncultured Pseudomonadota bacterium. Lineage (GTDB taxonomy): Bacteria > Myxococcota_A > Bradymonadia > Bradymonadales > CALBXO01. Next base: position 7,247 of record CALBXO010000284.1, read on the forward strand.
GAGATGCGCCGGATCTTTGCCCTGCTCGAGCGCGTGTCGCCCACCGATGCCACGGTCCTCGTCGAGGGCGAGTCCGGCACCGGCAAGGAGCTGGTGGCCCAGGCCATCCACGAGAACTCAGCACGCAAGCGCGGACCCTTCGTGGTGTTCGACTGCTCGGCGGTAGCCCGCGATCTCATCGAGTCTGAGCTCTTCGGCCACGTGCGCGGCGCGTTCACCGGAGCGACCAACAACCGCAAAGGTGCGTTCGAGCAGGCCAACGGAGGCACACTGTTCCTGGACGAGCTCGGCGAGCTTGAGCTGGACCTGCAACCGAAGCTGCTGCGCGTCCTGGAGACGATGACCGTCAAGCCCGTTGGCGGCGCGTCCACAGTCCGGGTCAGCGTTCGCGTCGTCGCCGCCACAAACCGCAACCTCATCCACGAAGTTCGCTCCGGGAACTTTCGCGAGGACCTCTACTACCGCTTCGAGGTCATCAAGCTCGTCCTGCCGCCCCTGCGCGAACGTCGCGAGGACGTGCCGCGGCTCGTGGAGCACTTCCTCGAGCGCATCACCGAGAAGACCGGTCGCACCGGGCTCAACATCGCCTATGCGACCATGGACAAGCTCAAGCAGCACAGCTGGCCGGGCAATGTGCGCGAGCTTCGCAACTTTGTGGAGCGCGCCGCGCTACTGGCCGAGGGCGACCGGCTTGAGACCCGCTACCTGAACCTGGGAACGGCCGCGCCCGCCGCGGCCCCGGCTGCCGAGGCCGAGGCAGAACCCAATTCGCTGGTCTACGACGAGGAGCTTCCCTTCAAGGAGGCCAAGAACAAGCTCGTCGAGGAGTTCGAGAGCCGCTACTGGACCAACCTGCTCGTGCGGACCGACGGAAACGTCAGCAAAGCCGCGCGCCTCGCTGGCGTCCACCGCAAGAGCGTCGAGTACATACTCAAGAAGCTCGACATCAAACGGACGGACGTTTCCTCGTGACGCAGTGGGGCGGGCCGTGCGCCGAAGAGTCTGGAACGTCGTCCTGGGCATCGCCGCCGTCTTCGTTTTCGGCCTCGCCGCCGTGCGCCTGTTTGTCCTTCAGACCATCGAGCTGCGAGACCACGGCATGGAGCCGCGGCTCGGCAAGGGTGACGCAGTGCTGCTCGACCGCACGGCCAACGAGTACTCCGTGGGCGACATCGTGGTCTTCTACCGCGGAGAGTTCCCGTTCATTCGCCGCGTCGTCGGCGTCGAGGGGGACACGGTCGGCGTGGAGAACGGCTTCGTGACGGTCAACGGCTTCCCAGCGGAAACCGAAACCAGAGACGCGCTGGCCTACAAAGACCCGGAGATGGCCAGCGCCGACGGCAGGGACGAGCGCACCTGCACACGCACCCTCGAGTCCCACTCGCTCACTTTCTACGAAGTGTGCATCAGCGAGGGCCCGGATAAGCGCGACACGGACGTAGAAGCCCGCTACATCGGGCCCGGCCACTACTACCTCCTCTGCGACAACCGCTTCCACTGTACCGCCGACAGCCGCGAACTCGGACCCGTGGCCAAGGGCGCCATCCGCGGCCGCGTGACGCACCGGATGGAGCGCGCCGGGGCCGTCGATCCCGCTTGGACCACCTCCCTGTTTGGCTTGTGGGAGGAGCTCTAGGTGCGCAAATCCATCGAGGGCATCGGCCAGGCGATCATCGATCTCATTGAAGGGATCGGCGCCGTCCTCCTGATGGTCGTCGAGATCATCAAGGTCAGCGTCCAGCCTCCATACCGGATCAAGCTGCTGTTCGAAGCGATGGAAGAGGTCGGCGTCGGCGCCCTCTTCATTGTGCTCCTCACGGGCTTGTTCACCGGCATGGTCCTGTCGCTGCAGGGCGTGCTGGCATTCAGCCAATTCAACGCCGAAACTCTGGTCGGCGGTTCCACCGCCGTCGCCCTGGCCCGTGAGCTCAGCCCCGTGCTCACCGGTTTGATGGTCAGCGGTCGCTCCGGCTCGGCCATGGCGACAACGCTTGGCACCATGCGCGTCACCGAGCAGATCGACGCCATGGACGTCATGGCAGTCAGCTCCATGCAATACCTGGTGGCACCGCGCGTCATCGCCGCGATCCTGATGGTGCCGCTGCTGACCCTGCTGTTCGACTTTGTGGGAATGGGAGGGGCCTACTTCGTCGCGGTCATCACGCTGGACGTGGACGGCGGGCTGTTCATGGCGAAGATAAAAGACTTCGTCGTCCCGCTCGACCTGCTCAAAGGCGCCGCCAAGGGCGGCTGCTTCGGCGCCAGCATCGCGATCCTGAGCTGCTACCGCGGCTACCACGCCTCCGGCGGTGCCAAGGGCGTAGGCGAGGCGACGACCTCAGCGGTCGTCTACAGCTCCATCTCCATCCTGGTCCTGAACTACTTCCTCGACCTCACACTCTGGTAGACGCGCGCCGGCCCGTCACCACGCGCCGCCGGGATGGCACCGAGACTCCATGCTGGACGACACCGAGACTCCATGCTGGACGACATCGAGCGGGACGATCAATCTTCCAAAGGCAGGTAGGCCTCCGACAAGTCGCGCATGACCTGCCGCGCGGCCACCAGGGGCGCGTCGTCGCAGAAGGTCGTGCTGTTGGACCAGGTCTTCTCGGGCGACTCCAAGGTCATCGACTCGAAAATGTCCGTCGGTGCCTCGCACGGGGGCTCGTCGACAGTCAGGAGCGCGATGAGGGCGTCCGCGGTGAGCACATCCACGGCTGCCAACACATCCGACTCTGAGACCTGCGCACTGTGTACCGCGCCACCGGGCTCACCGGTGCGGTCGACGTTCAGGGTGCCATCGGCGTGAAGCTCGATGAAGCCATTGCAGTCCGCATCCGGCGGGCAGAACCCATTGGTCGAGATCCGGAAACGCACGAACTCGGCCGGGGCCGGGGGCGTCGCATACCGATCGGCCAGCGTCTGCGCGAAGGCCCGCACCGCCTCCAGCGGCGCGTCGCCACAGAACGTGGTGCTGTTGGCGAACTCCTCGCCGTCAATCACCACCTTCATCGACTCGTGCACGTCGGTCGGCGCGCTGCACGGAGGCTCTTCCAATGCCAACAGTCCCAGGAAGGCCTCGTCCGTCAGCAGCGTCCGCGCCGTGGCCAGGTCCTCCTCGGACACGGTGGCCTCGTACGTCGCGTGCGTGTTGTCGTCCGGCAGGTTGATCCGTATCGAGCCGTCGCCGTCGAGCTCCACAAAAGCCGAGCAGTCCACCTCGGGCGGACAGAACCCGCCGCTGGAGATCCGGAACGTGTCGAAGCTCGCCTCGGTCGCGGGCAGGTACGCGGCCTCGAGGTGTCCGAAGAGGTCGCGCACGGAAGTGATGGCCTTCTGATCGCAGAAGGTGGTCGGGTTTGAGAACCGCCAATGCGTCGTCTCGAGGACCATGAACTCGGTCACGCCCTGGGGCTGCACGCACGGCTCCTCGTCCGCACCAAGAAGTGCCACGAGGTCGTCGGAGGTGAGCACGTTGACCGCTCCCTCCAGGTCCACCGCGTCGATCTTGACCTCATACACCTGCGACGGGAGCTCGTTCGCACGGTCAATTCGCAGCGTGCCGTCGGCGCTGAGCTCGTAGAACGAGCTGCAGTCCACGTCCTCCGGGCAGAACCCGCCGACCGACAGCTTGAAGCTCTGGAACTCGCTGACAAGGGAGCAATCCGGGTCCGGCGAGGGGCAGAACGTGTCGCAGATCTGGTCGCCGTACCAACCAAAGGCCTCGCAATAGTCCTTGCCAAGATCATTCTTTCCGCCGAGGCGAGCCGCGTCCTCCTTGCTCAACTCATCGCCGGTCGCACCCGCGTCGTCGGAACCATCCCCGCACGCGAAGAGCAGCGCCAGGCCCAACGCCGGCGCCATCCACTTCATCGAATTCAATCGCAACATCATCGTCCTCACTCACTCCAATTTCGATCCCACGCGGGGGGCACCTCGCAATGCCCGTGCCAGGCTTCCAGAACGTCACCGCCGCGTTCCGCTTGGACGCATGACCACCACACTGGCCACCATGTGGCGACCCAACAGGCCGATCGCGGCAAGATTGCCACACGGTCAGGACTCAAACCGAGCACACTGCAAATGTATTCTCACCAACCACAAAAAAAATAAAACGTTGATTTTACACATATTGGCCTTGCGCCTGGTCATTTGAGCAGTTAGTTTGCCGCCATGATTTCGTCCAACGGCCAGACCGACCCATCAATTTCCGCACGCCCTTCCACGGGCGCGGCGTCCATGCGACAACCTCCAGTCATGCAGCCGCACGCCGCCCACAGCCCCATGGATCACGCCTCCATCGTCCTGCGTGAGGTCTTTGGCTTTGACTCATTCCGGCCCGTCCAGCGCGATGTCATCGCGAGCGTCATGGAGGGCCGGGACACGTTGGCCATCATGCCGACCGGCGGAGGCAAGTCGCTGTGCTACCAGCTTCCGGCGCTCGTCTTCGAGGGACTGACGGTGGTGGTCTCGCCCCTCATCTCGCTGATGCAGGACCAGGTGCGTTCCCTGACCGCAGCGGGGGTGGAGGCGGTGGTCCTCAACAGCTCTCTCGACGCCCAGGCGTACCGCGACAATATGTCCGCGGTCAGTCGCGGCCGCGCAAAGCTGCTGTATCTGGCGCCTGAGACGCTGTTCAAGTCGTCGACCATGCAGCTGCTGTCGAGCTGCCGCGTGGCTGTCCTGGCCATCGACGAGGCGCATTGCATCTCGGAATGGGGGCACGACTTTCGGCCTGAGTACCGGCAGCTGGCCTCGGTGCGGGCCTCGTTTCCGCACGCGGTCTGCATCGGCTTGACGGCCACCGCCACGCCGCGGGTGCGCGACGACATCGCGTCGAGCCTCGGCATCGCCGACGCCGCGCGATTCGTGGCGAGCTTTGACCGGCCAAACCTGCTCCTGCGGGTCAAGGATCGGGAGCGTCCCATCGCCCAGCTCATGGATCTCATCGGGCGGCATGAAGGGCGGTCGGGCATCATCTACTGCTCCACGCGCAACCGGACGGAGACCATCGCCAGGTCGCTGCGCGAACGTGGCCTGCGCGCCATGCCCTACCACGCGGGCCTGGACGAGAAGGTGCGCCGGCGTACGCAAGAGCAGTTTGTCCGAGACGACATCGACATCGTCGTGGCCACCGTCGCGTTTGGGATGGGCATCGACAAACCTGACGTGCGCTTTGTGGCCCACCACGACCTGCCGCGCAGCCTGGAGTCGTACTACCAGGAGATCGGTCGCGGTGGTCGCGACGGACTGGACGCCGAGTGTCTGCTCCTCTTCGGCCGAAAGGACCTCTCGACCATTGAGTATTTCATCCAGCAGAAGCCGGACGCAGAGCAGCGGGTGGCGCGGCTCCAGCTCAGTCGGATGCTCGCGTTCGCCGAGTCCACGATCTGCCGGCGGCGCCCGCTTCTGGACTACTTCGGTGAAACCGCGGACGGCGAGGGCTGCGGCCAATGCGACATCTGCAATGAGCCCCAGCCAGAGCTTGAGGACATCACTGTCGACGCCCAGAAGTTCCTCTCGTGCGTGTACCGCACCGGGCAGGCCTTTGGCAGCGGTCATATCATCGACGTCTTGCGCGGCTCCAAAAGCAAAAAGGTCACAGGACGCGGGCATGAGCACCTGAGCACCCACGGGATTGGGATGAACCGTGACGCCACACAATGGCGTCAGATCGCGCGGCAGTTGGTGCAACACGGACTGCTCGTGCAGGATCTCACCCACGGTGGGCTGCGCCTCGGGGAGGCGGCAGGCCAGGTGCTGCGCGGTGAGACGACCGTGCAGGGCCGCGTGTGTGCGCCCGAAACGTCGCGGAAACAGCGCCGGCGCAGCAGCGCCCCCAAACCCGCACTCGTCCACGACGAAGCGCTGTTCGAGGAGCTCCGGCGCGTCCGAAAGAAGCTGGCGGACGACGCAGGCATCCCGCCGTACGTCGTCTTTCCCGACCGAACTCTGGTGGAGATGGCGGCCCATTGGCCCATGACCGAGCCTGCCCTGTTGGCCCTCCACGGCGTTGGGGCGACTCGGCTGGCGCGGTGGGGCTCACCGTTCCTGGACGCCATCCGCTCCTGGAAGTAACGGACCCCTCCGGCACGGCCACCGGCGCAACGTAGTCCTGCCCCCATCGACGAGATCTCGACCTGGCGCGGAAGTGATCCCCTGCTGCCGGACGGCTGGGTCCCCACAGCGGCGGTTCGACTGCGCCGATCGTTTTCTGAACCATGAACTCCACGAACCAAATCTAGACCACTGACGCCGTCAAACACGACATCCAATTTTCGTCTGAATTTTCTGCAATGGCCGGCGTCTCAGGTGTGGGGTCGCCAATATACGAACGGACGGATGCCGATGAACCGCACTACCACCTACTCATTTTGTCTCCTGCTCTGCCTGGGCCTCAGCGCCTGCCTCGGCAACGGATTTGGGATCGTCGATGGGTTCGAAGCAGAGGACACGGACTATGACCGGCCAAGCCCGCAGGCGACGACCGAGGGCGCGCTCACGCGCAGCTGTGAGGTGGAAGCCGCGACACCTGCGCCTCGCCCGCTGCAACACGCACTGTGCTTGTGCGGTGACCTTCAGGACGTGGGCCAGGGTCTTGTGACGCGCTCGTACAGCCACGCCAAAGGGCAGGACCGCGGACTTGGCCACGTGGGGGTCAACGGTGGCGTGGAAGTGGTTGGCAACTTCGATGTGGGCGGCACGATGGATGTCGCGGGCGGCGTTCAGGGCGTCGGTCACCTCCGGGTCGGGCAAGACCTGCTGTCCGGGGACGATGTCGAGATCACAGGGTCGTGGACGGTGGGCCGGGACGCGTGGATCGATGCAGACCTGTCCGGCGTGGGCAACCTCGAGATCGGACGGGACCTGTACCTGAGCGGTGATCTGGAGGCGGTCGGCAAGGTGAAGTACGGCCGAGGCCACCGCGGATTCCGCTACCAGGGTGGCCCGTGCGGGTGTGCCCCGGACGAGCTCATCGACGTCGGTGCCGAGGTCTCCGCCCGCCGCGACCGCAACGACAACACGAAAATCCCCGGCGGGACCGGGGCGACCCGCATCGTTCTGGAGGACGGCGAGTTCTACTACGCGGACGCATCGCCGCTGGTAGGGGCACGGTCCATCGAGATTCGAGGTCGCGTGGCCCTGTATGTGGACAGCGACATCGAGACCGTGGGCAACCTGAAGATCGAGCTCGCCAAGGGCGCTGAGCTCCGCCTCTGGGTCAGCGGCAAGATCGAGACCGTCGGCAACCTGAACTTCACGAGCGGTGACGAGCGGCCGCGCGCCTTCCAGTTGTTTATGGGTGGTCGCGGTGCCTCGGTGATGAACGTCGGCAACTCCACCTTCGTCGGCAGCATCTACGCGCCAGAGGTAGACATCGAGTACGTGGGCAGTCTGCACGTCCGCGGGTCGCTGTTTGCGGGCAACCTGCGCGGCACCGGGAACCTGACCATCGACTATGACACCGACATCGTCGCCCCCGACGCCTGCGCGGACGAACACTACCAAACCGCAGACTGAGAGGGTGTCTACAATTCTCCCGTCGCCTCGCCTCGCCTGCGCCTCGTCGTCGTTGTGCGCCCCTGTCTCGCGGGCGCATGTCGAGGACATGCTTCCTAGGTGGGTGGTGTCGAACGGCCCTTGGCGGATGTTGTGGGCATCTGTCGCG
>CALBXO010000285.1 GCA_937890335.1 uncultured Pseudomonadota bacterium
AATTTCGTCGCGCAGTAACTGCTCTGCGCGGGAATCCCGACAATGCCGAAGATCGAGGAGATGTTCACGATGTGGCCCTCGTCCTCCACCTTCAGGTGCGGGAGGAAGAGTTTGCAGCCGTAGAGCACGCCCCAGAAGTTGATCCCGACGATGAACTCCCAGTCCTCGAGGGTCTGCTCCTCAAACGTGCCCTCGACGCTGACGCCGGCGTTGTTGATGAGGAGATTGAGTCCGCCGTGCGCGTCAATGACCTCCTGGACGAAGCGCGTCATCGCCGCGCGGTCCGCCACGTCGACCACATGAGTGGTCGTGCGTAGACTGGATCCGGACACCATCGCGGCAGTCTCAGCAAGTCCCTCGGCGTTCACATCGGACAGAGCCAAGTGGCAGCCCTCGCGCCGCAGAGAGACCGCGAGCGCGCGCCCGATGCCGCTTGCGGCGCCTGTAATGACCGCTGTCCGGCCCTGTAGATTCTGCATTGCCCGCTCCCGATGCGCGTTTTTGCATGGTACCATGCGCAGAAACCACGAAGAGGGCAACGATGGACTGGGAAGACCGGGCGGAGCGGGCGGCGGAACGCGCAACGGGGAGGGCGGCCGACAAGGCCGCCAAGCGAGTCGGCAAGGGCATCTCAGACTTTGGCAGCAGCATCATGTGGACGGTGGGCTTTGGGCTGCTGTTCGTCGGCATCTTCGGTTGCCTCGTCTGTGGTGTCGGCGGCTACATTGCATACGTGGTGACGGCCGGCTCTCCTTCGGGCGGTGGCATCGGCGGAGGCGGAGTCGGTGCGGTCGAGGAGGCGACCTGGGACGGCAAGAGCACGTTCAAGTGCGGCGGCAACGACAAGATCACGTTGTCCGGCGCCTCAGGGACAGTCACGGATGTCGGGATTGACGCAGGCGGCAACTGCAAGCTGACCCTCGACGGCGTCGATGTGAACGCGGACACCGCGCTGAAGGCCGGTGGCAACGCCAAAGTGACCGTCATTGGCGGCAGCTTGAAGGGCACGAAGTTCGCGGTGCAGGCGGGCGGCAACGCAAAGGTCGACCTTCAGGGCACCACCGTGGAAGGTGAGATCAAGAAGGGTGGTCTGGCAAAAGTCACCGGCCCCTGACGGCTGGCCGCGGCCGACCGGCTCCCGACCCAACCCATGCGACCCCGACCCCGACCCAAAGCGCCCTGTCCCTGCGGCAGTGTCCAACGATACGAGAAGTGCTGCGGCCCTCTGCACGCCGGCGCGTCAGCCCCGTCGTGCGAGGCGCTGATGCGCTCCCGATACAGCGCCTACGCCCTGCACAAGGCCCGCTACATTCTGGACACGACCCACCCGGACGGACCGCACCATCGAGTCGACGCTGACGCCTGGCGCCGCGAGGTCCTGGCGTTCTGTAAGTCCACCCGGTTTGACGGCCTGGATGTGGAGAGCGTGGAGGACGGCGCGGGAGTCGGATTCGTCTCGTTTGTGGCGCGGCTTTCCCAGGACGGACGCCCGGCGCCCCTGCGGGAGCGCAGCGAGTTCCGACGCGACACCGGCCGTTGGCTCTACTACGGGGCAGACGAGACATCCGCGTCGGTCACCCAGGGCTGATGAACAACTGCTCCAGGTGCATGGACATCGCCAGGGCATCGACGGGTTGGGTGCGGAAACCGATGTGCCCATCGGGTCTGATCAGGTAGCCGCACTCCGCATCCGCTCCGAATTTGTCATGGGCGGCGCCAGCTGGGTCCAGAAGCACCGATACCGCATCCAGCGAGGAGGGGACTTCAGAGCTGGGGACGATCACGTGAACCGGGATCTTGTTGGGCCCCGCACCCAGGACGGCCGCCGCCGCGTTGAGCCGCTGGTACCCCTCCTCGGTGGCTGCGTGGCCGTCGAAGAGCAGGGCCGTATAGCCCGTTCCGCGCAAGAGGTGGAACATGCGGTGCTCGCCAAAGAGTACGTCAGGGGCGGCGTCGCCGGGCGCTGGCCCTGCCGCGAAGGCGCGCCATTGTGAGATGCACGGCTCTTCGGTCTCTCCCGCGCCGGGAATGTACGGCGCGAGCGGCCAGCAGCGCCGCTCGCCCACGATGGGACTGTTTGGGTAGGCCACGTCCAGCTCAAGCGCATGGATCATCATCGCCTGTCGCAGTGACGGCAGCTTCATCGCGAGCCCCAGCAACCGACCCACGGCGAGCTGGCCGAATCCGCTGCGCCAGGTGGCGGCGCGGGTCTCCCAATCCGTCTCGCTGACGACCGCCCGACCGACGGGCCGGCGCTCTGCGTCGTAGCTGTCGAGCAGGGTGTCGCCCGCCTGACCCTGGGCGACGAGGGCGAGCTTCCACCCGAGGTTGTAGGCGTCCTGGACGCCAGTGTTCATTCCGTGGCCGCCGGCAGGGCTGTGGATGTGAGCGGCGTCGCCGGCGAGGAAAACGCGGTCCTTTCGGTAGCTCTCCACGATGCGCGCGTGCACGTTGAACGTCGCGGCCCAGCCCAGAGCGCTGGCGTCGGCGAGCCCATGGGTCCGCTTGCGCAGCTCGTCCCGGACGAACGTCAGGTCCACCTCCTCGGTCTGCGCCTCGGAGAGATCGCCAAACACGCGGACGGTGCCGGGAATCGGCAACACGATGAGCGCCCCGTGGGCACCGGTCCAGATACTGATCTCTCGCTCCGAGCGGTCGGAGATGAAGTCCACGTCGGCGAGAAAGAAGCGCTCGGCCATTGTGGTGCCTTCCAGCGCGAGCCCGACTGACTTTCGAACCGCGCTGTGCGAACCATCGCACCCGACGACCCAATCGAAGTGTTCGGTCTGGGTGCCACGGTCCCCCTCGAACAGGACGTCTACGCCGCCTTCTTGCTGGCTCACGGAGACGACGCGGACGCCGCGTTCCAACTTGCCCCCGAGCCGCTGCAGATGCTCCTCGAGCAAGCGCTCGGACTCGCTTTGGCCGAGCCCGAGGGCAAATGGGTAGGGCGTGTCGAGCTCCCGCATGTTCATCTGCGTGATGAGCTCGCCGTCTGCAAACATGGCGAACTCGTCGCGCACGGCGCCGGCCTCGAGGAACGCATCCAGAATGCCCATGTCCTCGAGGACGCGCAGCGTTCCGGCCTGGATGTCGGTCGCGCGCGATTGCTCGTGGCGCTGGCGCTCCAGCTCCACCACGCGGCAGGGGACGCCGTGCCGGTACAGCTCACAGGCCAAGGTGAGGCCCACGGGACCGCCGCCCACGATCAGGATGGTGTCGGATGTCATGGCGGCATTTTGCGGGCGCTCGCGCAGGCTTTGCAACAGGTCGTCAACTCCGATTGCGTGGGGGCCCCGGCAGGGCGTAGGCTCGCCGCATGAAGTGGACACACCGGACCCATGCCCTCGCAGCGGGCGCCATCCTCCTCCTGGGCGCCGTGTCCGTCGCGGCCCCCGCCTCGGCGGATGCGACCGACGACGTTGCGGAGGCCTCCGACTACCGGCTCCTCTACCAATTGGATCTGCCGGATGTGGCGGCGTTCAACCAGAGCGGCATCACCTACACCGTGGACACTTCGGCGGACGCCGGCACGTTTGACCGCGTGGCATGGTACGTCGAGCTTGCGCGCACAGACGGGCCTCGGCAGTGGATCTGGGTGTCGGTGGACGCGATGTCGGCGGAGCCTGCACACGCCGGCGTGCCGCATTCTGGCCTGGGGATCGCGCTCCAGCAGCGCCTGGACGGGATGAACGTCCGGACCAATGTCCCGGGAATCCAGGAGCGCACGGATCACTCCGGTGGGACGATGGAGTTCTGGTCGACCAACTACCAGACGCAGAACGCTGCACGGGTTCCAGGCGCCAGCGATGCCGTGTACGACTGGGGCGACCAGATCGTGCAAGCGGGCGGCTACGGCAGTATGCAGCTGCACGATGCGACGGGTGGGGTCACTCTGTTGGCGTACAACCGCTGGGGCATTGGCGGCGCGGCGTCGGATCTTGGGATAGGCAACAACGTGGTGCCGTTTGCGGAAGGGGTCGTGCACAGCGACTGGACGTTCCGGGCCAACGCCGCCGAGTGGAGCTTGAAGCGATTGAGCGTATTCCTACGTCCGGGGCCGACACCGCCGGAGTTGGCGATCACCGTTCTGCAGCCTGGGCCGTGCGCTGTGGCGCAGCGACAGCCGGGGAACCGCGCGCAGTTCGCGGTGCGTGGCCGCCTGTTGGAGGCGGTGGAACGCATTGAGGCGAGGCTGGTTCCGGTCCGGCCCGAATGGGGCGAGGTGACGGATTGGCAGCTTGTGGACGCTGCGCCGTCGGGGCAGAGCTTTGCGGGCACGGTCTCCGGCACCGCGGGTTGGTACGACCTGGAGGTGCGGGCTCCGGCGGGCGACGATCGCTTCTCGGTGACCCGGACCGGCCCCGTCGGCATCGGCGAGATATTTGTCATCGCCGGACAGTCAAACTCGGCCAACCACGGCAACCCGACGACACGGCCCGAAGACCTGCGCGTCTGCGGTTTCAACGGAACCAACTGGGCCCCTGGCGCCGATCCGCAGCCCCTGGCGACTGGAACCGGAGGCTCGCCGTGGCCGGCGTTTGGCGACGCCGTTGCGGCGCGCTTTGGCGTCCCGGTGGGCATCGTGTCCGTAGGGGTCGGAGGGACCGCGGTGGACCAGTGGCGCCCGGCCTCGCCCGACGCCCTTTACACGCGTCTGCAAGCGCAATTGCGCACAATGGGCCCAAACGGGTTCCGCGCTGTTCTCTGGCACCAGGGCGAATCTGACGCGAACCGCGGGACCACCTCCGAAGACTACGCGCAGCAGCTCTCCGAGGTGATCGGCGCCAGCCGCGTCGACGCGGGTTGGGATGTGCCGTGGGGCATCGCGCGGGCCGCCTATCTACCTGGGCTGGACCAAGGCCGGATCGACGCGATCCTCGAAGGCCAGGACCGAGTGGTCGCGGACGACCCGCTTGTTTTTGCCGGCCCGACCACCGAGGACCTTCTCGGGGCAGACTGGCGGTACGACAACGTGCACTTCAACGCCCGCGGTCTGGCGGAGCACGGCCAGCGCTGGGCGCAGACCATCGAGCTGCCACGCTGCCAGGGCTTTGGCAACGACGACGGCTGCGGGGAGCCAGACCCCGAGCCGGACGTCGGTGCGGACGCAGAGCCGGAAGTGGGGGCGGACGCCCCGTCGGACGTCGAGGAGGATCTTGGGCGCGATGCCCAGGGGGATGTGGCCGAGGATGTCCAAGGCGACCCGCCCACGGACACGACGCCCGACCTTCCCGGCGATGCGGTCGAAGGCGATGACGTGTTGCAGGAGGACGCCAGGGTCGAAGATCCGGTGCCCCAGTCTGCGCCGGAAGCGAGTTGCGGCTGCCAGGCACAGCCGTCGAGCCTGGGCTGGCTGTGGAAGCGCCGGTGAGGAACTCGATCAGGAACCGAACCAACGAGCCTGCAGCACGGTCAGTTGTTGACCCAGAGCCAGTCAAAATTCGCGCCGTCGAGCTGCGGCTGCCCCTCAAACAGCGCCACAGGACCAACGAAGGTCACACACGCGCCGGGTGTCACAAAGTCTGAGCTCGTGCGCAGGGTGACGGGCTGCGCTCCCCCATAGTGGAACTGGAAGCAGTTTGCGATGCCGCACTCCTGTGCGGGACCCTCGACGATGCCCGTGGCGCGCACCAGCCGGGCGACGTCGCCGGCGACGAAGCGGCGCCCTGTGCGGTCGTCGATGTAGACCTGCGTGCCTTCCTCCACGAGATTCCAACTGCGGGCGGCGACGCCGGTGATCTCCGGCAATCCGCCAAAGTTGGTCACGCGGGTCACGGTCACGTCGATTCGCTGGCCGACCCGGACCTGAAAGGGCGCGTGGTTCGCGGTGTCGTCCGCAAAGAAGAACACCTTGACCGCCCCGTTCCGGTCCTGGAGCCAGAAGTCGCGGTTGGCCCTCGGCACAGGCTGGTTGGGTGAGTTGAAGGCAGTCGCCGACACGGTCGCCCCCCGAATGACGAGGTTCACGTCGGCGTCCCCGTCGCCGGGCACCGCCGCCAACAGGTCGTCTATGCCTGCGTCGTGCGTGTAGTTGCTGGTCGTGGGCGCGCCCCCATTGGGCGAGATGGGATCGTCGTCGGGGTGGACTTGACCGGCGTAGACCAGGTTTTCAATGCAGCCCCCACCGTTGTTCGCCGGGCCGTTGTTCGCGCCGTTGTTCGCCGGTCCGTTGTTTGCGCCGTTGTTGGCCGGTCCATTGTTGGCGGGTCCGTTGTTCGCGCCGTTGTTCGCCGGGCCGTTGTTCGCGCCGTTGTTGGCTGGCCCGTTGTTCGCGCCGTTGTTCGCCGGGCCGTTGTTCGCGCCGTTGTTCGCCGGCCCATTGTTCGCGCCGTTGTTGCCGTTGTTGCCGTTGTTCGCCGGCCCGTTGTTCCCGTTGTTGAGGCCGTCGGCCGGGACGCAGTCGTAGCCCAGTTCGGTATCCTGACACACGTACCCGCTGGAGCACCGCTCCGCTTCGTTGCGGCAATCGAGGCCGTTGCCGGTGTCTTCAGAGCAGCCCACCGCGCCCGTGAGGCAGAGCGCCAGTCCGATCAATGCCACGTTTCGAGCAGCCATCATCCTCGTTCCCTCTCTCCGCGGGCCCGCCCAGTGCGAACCCGCTGTCACGATATCGGCAGGAGTATTGCGGGAGAGGCAGGGCGGGTCAACGGCGATTTGGCTTCAGCGCCGCACGGAGCCTCCGATGCAAGAGGCGGAGGGAGCATGAACCGCATCTGGATTTCCATCATTCTCATCGCCCTGGCGCTTCCCGCGCTGGCTTGTCATCCCGAGCTCGAAGGCAGCTCCGAGGTAGGTGGCGACGACCCATTCGGGGCAGAATCGTTCGACCCCGCGGCCCCCGTGGGCACCATCGCTCCCTACGACACCTCCGATGTCGCGCCGGCGCCAACTCCCGAGGAGGGCCAGTGTGGGTCTGCGATGGGGCGTGCACAGACCGAGCTGACCAACCGGGAGCGCGCCGAGGCGGACCTGCCGCCGCTGGCGTGCCATGACGGCCTGACTGTCGTCGCGATCGACCACAGTCAGGACATGGCGGAGCGCGGCTTCTTCGACCACGTGAACCCTGACGGCGAGGCGCCGTGGGACCGCATGAACGCCGCGGGGGTGACCGGCTGGAGAGCGGCGGGCGAGAACATCGCGTTGGGTTACCCGACGGCCGCTGCCGTGACCAAGGGCTGGATGAACTCCCCAGGCCACCGCGCCAACATCCTCAACGGCGACTTCAATTCCGTCGGCGTCGGTATCTATGAACACAACGGGCGCCTGTATTGGACCCAACTCCTCGCCCGGTTCTGACGCGACCTCTCGCCGTCCCAATCTTCGCGGATCGGCTCAGTCGCGGGGCGCCTTGATGAGGTTGAGCCCCCCGGTGAAGGCGTAGCTCACCCAGTCGTCGAACGCGTAGGCGACGATGCCAAACGGGTGGGACCCGCGCAGCCTGTGGGGCCCGTCTTCGATGTCCAGGTGCAGGTAGATCAGCTCACTGCCGGGGATGGCCTCCGCGGGTCCCATGTCGACCGCGACACCGTCAAGTTCAATGCTCGCCTGCGGGCTTGTCACGACCGTCACATGGTCAAAGAAATACGTCGTCGGAGCCAGGAACGAGTAGGCGCTGCGGTACTGCCGCGTGGGCGGGACGAGGTAGATCGCTGGGTCCCCGGCGTGAGCTCCGGGCTGACCGTGGCCCGTGGTGCCCTCGCCGCTGATGATGCCCATGACCATCAGCGGGCCTGACGACCGCAGGGCGAGCGCCCGCCCAGTGCCAAACTCGCAGAACTCCCCAGCGTCGAGCCGGATGGCGTCGCCGTCCAGGTGGTCTGCGCAGTCCGGAACACCCCGAAAGCCCGGTGGCAGCGCGGCCAGAGACGCGAACGGGGTGGACAGCGAGATGCGGGTCCCGTCGTCCTTGGCGAGGATCTTCCAGTAGACCACCTCGCGGGGGTTGGGGGACCTGGCGCGCTGCTTGGTGGGCACCAACGCAAACTCGTTGCCCCACGTGTCGATGGGGAAGAGCTGCTCCTGCAGGTGGTCGCAGGCGCCGGTGTCCTCGGGTACGTACGTGCACAGGTGTCCGGAGAAGACGGAGATCGGCTCGCTGGCGCTGATGCGGGCGCCGCTCATGTCTGGGCCGGGGCCGGGTGGTCCACCGCGGTCGAAGGCGGTCATCAGGTCGAGCACCTCACCCTCGCCGAGGGTCGTTGTCAGCGTCTGGCCCTGTCGGCTCAGCCGGTTGCCCGAGTCGGTCTGCACGTCGACACCAACGGGCAGGGTGATGGTGACATCGGTGGCGGGACGCGTGGCGATGATCGTCATGTTCGCGGGAATCCGCGACCCAGCGTCCGGGTCGTTCGGGTCGTCGAAGTTCCAGCCGGGCACGCCCAGGTAGAGGTACTCCGTGCCGAGCGTGGGGGTGGGGAAGAGGAGGCTGGCGTCGTTGGTGAAGCTGTAGTTGCAGCAATAGGGCCCAAATTGGTACGCCGCCACGGGGCCGGTGGTCTGGATCCGGAAGGAGTTGAATCCGACGAGCGTCCGCTCGGGAGCGCCACGGTGAGGAAGCAGGGCGATCGCCATGCCTCCAGGTGGTATCTCCAGGTAATCCGCGCGCGTCACGCGGTCCTGGACCACGGTCCCGGTGGCGTCCTGGACCTGGCTGGAGACGGTCGCCGGCGTGTTGACGTAGAAGGCGGCGACGAGCGGGATCTCCACGGTGACTTCCGGGATGAGCTGCGCCAGATCGCCGTTGGGTGTGCGGACGCTGAAGCGGATCGCCTGGTCCGGGTTGTCGTTGGCCAGGACAACGCCCATGGGGGCGTCGGTGGTGCTGCCAAAGCCGTAGGCGATGTTGGGCAGGGAGCTTGCGACGTAGTCGCAGCCGAGGTAGCTGCGGGAGGAGGCGGCGTCGGCGCAGTCCCGGCTCAAGCAGACCCCGTCCGCGCAGGCTTCGTCGGCTTCGCACGGATCGGCTGGGGTCCACGTGGTCCCGTCTTCACAGGTCGCTGGCGTCGTGGAATCCAGGCAGATTCGGTCGCCGATGGTGCAGCCGCGGGACACGCAGACGCCGGGCTCCTCGCAGCGCTCCTCGGCCCCGCACGCCTCCTGCTGCCACTGTCCGGGCGGCGCGCAGACGAGCCTGTGGCGCGCTCCGTCACAACGCCTCTCGCCGGGGTTGCACTCAGGGCCGGCGTCCTCGTCGGGCAGATCTGCGTCGCTGTCGGGAACGGGCGTGTCCTCGGCGGCGTCGGGTGCGGCGTCGGCCGCGTCCCCCGGCGCGGCGTCCTGGCCTGAGGCGTCGGACCCACCGGCGGCACCGTCCCGGTTGGAATCGCACGCGCAGACGACACACGCGACAGCGATGAGAGCGAGCAAAGCGGACTGGTTCATGGCATGCTCTGGTTTGGCCAGCGAGCGCGAGTGTCCCGGAAGCTGAGGGCCGACGCAAGCGGCCACGAACCGCGTTGGAGCGGGCTCGAAGGAGGTGAGCGATGCGTCTGCGGATTCTGGTCGTGATCTTCGTATTGTGCGCAGGGGCGGGGACTGCAACCGCACAGGACACCCCGTCTGTGTCGGAGGAGACACCCAAATGGACGGCGGTGATCGACCCGCTGACATTCGCGCTCGGCTTCGCTCACGTTCAGATCGAGAGAACGTTGACCCCGCATCTGTCGGTCTACCTGGGCCCGCACGCGCGACTGTTCAACAGCCTGTTGGCCGACGAGAAGGAGGACTTTCTCGGGTTTGGGCTTGAGGCGGGCGTGCGCTACTTCTTCTCGCCCACGGCACCAGAGGGAGCGTGGATCGGGGTTCGAGGCGTGGCGGCCTGGCTGACCACGGACGTGACAGGCGAGACCACGACGGCGCTGGGTGGCTACGGCAGCGCGTTGGTGGGCTACACCTGGCTGCCCACAGAGTGGCTCGTCCTCTCCGGAGGCGCCGGCGGCCAGTACCTGCACTACACCATCGCTGGGCTGGGGCCGAAGATGTTCTTCGTCGCCCTGCACACCGCGGCCGGCGTTGCGTTCTGATTCGAGTGCTCGCGGGTCAGCCGATCAATTGACCGCGCAGCTCCGTCTCGAGCCGCTCCAGTTCTTCCTGAATGCGTGCGCCACGCAGGCGCCTTTTGGTCTCGCCATAGGCCGCCCGATCAATGAGCGAGAGGTCGTTCGCGATGGTCATGGCGCGGCCCATCAGGTCCCCTTCATCAGGCACGAGATCGTCGACCATGCCGGTCTCGGCCGCTTCGCTCCAGCGGAACCGCCGCGCGCGCAACATCAATTGTGTGTGCCAGCGCGCCGACACGGCCGACTGCGTGATGGCGATGGCCCACGAGGGCAGGGCGATGCCAATGGCCGTCTCGTTGAGCTGCAGGCTGCCCTTTGCGTCTCGAGCCACGCGATGATCGCAAGCAAAGGCCAGGATGGCGCCGCCCCCCACCGCGTGGCCCTCGATGGCGGCTACCGTGGGAATCTCAAAACCATGCACGCGCAGCATGCACTCGCCAAACCGAGCGGCGAAGGCGACGAGCTCCTCAGGTGGGAGCGTCGGAATGAGTTTGAGGTCCAGTCCCGCGCTGTAGAACTTGGCGTTCCCGCGGAAGATCAGACAGCGGACGCCCCCCGCCAATGCGTCGTCCAGTGCATCGTGGACGCCGGAGAAGAAGGCGTCGTTCATTGCGTTGGCTTTGCCGTCGTCCATGGTGATGACGCCGACGCGGCCCTTGTTCTCAAAGGTGACTGTGCTCACGTGTTGCTCCCTGGGTCTGCCGCCATTGTGACTGCAGTGCAGCCAGTCGTCGAGTCGCGTGGAGGTGGGTGAGATGCCGCGCTGGGTGTGGATTTTGTGTGTCGTGGGGTCGTCTGGGTGCGATTCCAGCTCGCGCTACGCGTCCGCGCATTCAACCTCCGACTCGCTGGCCGGCGGCCTGGAAGGTCAGCGGCGGGGGAAGGCGGCGGCGTGGCCGTGGGCAATGGCGCGATCCAACAGGGCAGGGCTCATCCCTCGCAGCGTTCCGGCGCGCTGGTGCTCCACCGTCGCGTCCGTGTCCGAAAACAGGGTGTTGTCGGTGTTGATGCACGCCCGGATTCCCATCGCGAGCCATGTCCCGAGCGGGTGCTGCTCCAGCGTGGGAATCGCGCCTGTGTGAAGGTTGGAGGTCGGGCACGCCTCGATGACGATGTCGCGCTCCAGGATGAGGTCCACCAGCCCGGGATCGTCCAGCAGTGTGGTGCCATGCCCGATGCGCTGCGCCTGCAGGTCTACGATCGCGGTGCGGATCTCCTCCGGAGGCCGTCCCTCGCCGGCGTGGACGGTGCGTCCGATTCCGAGTCTCGCGGCCCGGCTGAAGGCGGGCACGTAGGCGTGCATCCCAAACTCGTGGCCGGGCACGGGCCCTCCGGCGAGGTCGATGCCGACGACGCCCGGCCGGGACCGGGCGAGCTCTACGAGGTGCTCGAGGACGTCCGGTGGCTCGCCATACAGGGCGCAGAGGATCACCCCCGCGCGGCCTGCGCTGCCCTCGATGGCCGCGTCGATGAAGTCGGCTGCTCTGCCTCCGTGAAGCTGCGGCGCAAACCGGATCTCAAGGGTGGTCACCCCGTGGGCGGTAGCGTCCTGGCACATCTCATCGGCCACGCGCGCGACGCGGGCGGGGTGGGTCAGGCGGTCGAGGGTAAAGCCGAAGCAGGACAGCGCCCGCGCCAGGCCCATATGCGGCTCAAAGAGGATGTCGCGCGGCACGTCAGCGCCGTCCTCCCGCGCGAATTCTTCGAGCGTGTCGGGACGCAGGCTGCCGTCGAGGTGAACGTGAATGTCTGCCAGGGACATGGCGCGTCTCCTTGCCTGCGGCCGCCGGCCACTCAGAAATCTGACGACGGCGACGGGAAACCGCAGTCGCCAGACCTTGTGATATACGCTAAGTCGTTGAAAACAAAGGGGTCGCGAAGCTGGCCCAGCGGTTGCGTAGAGCGGGGTACCATGCGAATCGCGATGCTCATCCTGGTTGGTCTGACTGCTTGCGGAGGTGCCGTTGAACCGGCGCTGCCCGCCGCGGACCAGCTCGTGGAAGACGCGGACCGGTTTCTGGAGGATCGCCGCTACCGCCGCGATGCCCTGGAGGCGTCGCTGTGGCGCCCGGAACTGCCGTACGCCTCCACCCGGCTTCAGGCCTACGGGCTGGAGGCCGGCGGTTGGGACGCTCTCCCCGCCAGCGTGGGCCTGGACCTGGTTCCAGAGCAGACACCCACCTCCCGTCACGAGTGGGAGGCGCTCGGCGAGCGGGTGTTCTGGGAGCTTCCCATGCGGTGGGACGGCTACCTGGCGTGGGTCGCCCAACGCCCGGACCTGTGGGACGAACTGGGTTTTCAGACAGACGAGCGCGGCGCTCTGCGCGGCGTGGTCACGTTCACGGACACCCGTGGGGTCCAGCGCACGGGTGTCACCTGCGGCGCGTGTCACGGGGCGGGCGGTGTCGCCGGGCGCCCCAACCGCGAGCTGGATCTTGGCCGGGCGCGCGCGCTGTTTCTGGCGGAGCGCGGTTTGCCGACGGCCCCTTTTGATGGCTGGGGACCGGGGCGTGTGGACGTGACCGACGACGGCGTCGACGACCCTCTGACCTACCCCTACCTCTTTGGTTTGGGCCAGCAGCGGCACATGAACCGCAGCGCCGCCATCGACATCGACGGCAACCCGGCCGCCGTGGCGATCCGCTTTGAGACCCAATACATCGAGGGCCATTCGTTTGGCGGCCGTCCAGATCGGCGTCTCCCGCTGGCGCTGGCCATCTTTGTTCTTTCCCTCGGGGCCGACGTTCCCCAGCCCGACATGACCGCGCCAGACGCCGCAGTGTTTGCCCGCAGCTGCGGTGGCTGCCACGCGCCGGACCAGGGTCTGAGCGGTGGCCTCGTGCCCGCGGAGTTGCTGACCAGTGACCCGGTCGCAGCGGCGAGCGCCAAGCGCGGAACGGGCTACTACAAGGTCCCGTCGCTGCTCGGCCAGGCCGACGGCGGTCCCTACCTGCACAATGGGGGCGCGGCGAGCTTCGCCGACCTCCTCGACGCCGGGCACCCGCTCGGCCAAACCCTCAACCCCGGCGACCGCGCCGCGGTGCTACGATTCTTGTCTACCCTCAGGAGCCAGCCATGAAGAAGATCAGCCTGTTGTTTGTCCTTGTCCTGCTCAGCGCGTGCGGCGCCACCGAGATCGAAGAGCCGGAAGGCGGCGGCAACCAAGCCGACTCCACCGTCGGTTTGACGTTCGTCTCCGGACACTTTGGCAGCTATTGGGACTGCCCTGGGGACGCGTACCAACCCCAGCAACCGGCCGACGCAGGGGCCCGCGAGGGGGCGCCACAGGAAGATCCTGGTCTGGTCGCAGGCGACTGCGCCGAGGGGCAGGACTGCAGCGGTTTTCTGAACTGCGAGTCGGCACAGGTCACGCTGCAGATCCAGAACAGTGGGGACGCGCGGATTCGTGGAATCCACGTCCGCGAGATTCAGATCCTCAACGGGGAGGGCGAGGTCGCGGCGTCACTGCCGGTTCTCTCGGTCGATGACATGGACATGGAGGGCTTTGACGGCCAGCTGGACCCGGGTGTCACGAGCACCCTGCGTATCGAGTTCCAGGGCCCGCACCAGGTGCGCGATCTTCTCGGCGACGGCACGGACCGCGCTCCCGTTCGCATTATCATCGAGGTCGAGGAGCAAAAGCCGGCTGGTCTGGAGACCCCGGAGCTCGAGGCGCTGGGTCAGATCGCCACCTGACCGCGCTCGCGTCGCGCACTTCATCCGCGCGGCGCTGCGCTCGTAGCGGTCAATCCTCCTGCAATCCTCCCGCAATCCTCCCGCGTGGCCCCAACGGCCCTTGCCCTCCGAGTGGGGCAGGGGCCATCTTGTGGCACCACACGGAGCAGAACATGGAACACGAAGCGTTTGTCGACCGCGTCATGCGGCGCATGCCGGGGGGCACGCCCCGCGGATTTGAGTTCTTCAGCTGGGAGCACGGCGGCCGGCCGACCAAGGAAGGCTTTGGGGTCATGCCCATCGCGGGGGTAGACCCGGAGAAGGTGGTCGATGCCGTGATGGCAGTCGACGAGTACGTCGGCAACCTGGACCATGTGTCCATCTGCCGCGCCGTCCCAGACGACCGCTACGACGGCGACAACGAGGTCCGGTTCTACCAGAAGGTGGACATCCCCCTGCTGGGGTCCGTACACCACGAGCTGGTCCTCCACAGGATGGCCCCTCGTGACGGCTACCACATCGCCGCCTGGCACCTGCTCGAGCGGGAGACCGGAAGCCTGTCCCCCAAAGCCGGGTTCCGCAGCGAATACAATCATGGCGCATGGATCGCGGCCCCCGGTGTGCTCGGCTACGCGCTCAGCTCGGCGCCCAACCGCAAGGACGTCGGGTTCCTGAAGTTCAAGGCCCTGACCAAGGGGGCCGATGCGGCCGCGTCCAAAGTTCTCCAGGCCAACCTCAAGGCGATGGCTGCCTGGTCTGCACGCCGATAGACCGCCGCCTCGCGGTCCTCGACATCGCGGTCGGCGTGGGATTCAAGACGCTGAGCACGGTGGTCCCGCGCATCGCTTGACTCTGCTCTCCTGACTGGCCAGAACTTCGCGCGCATGACCCGCGAGGTAACTGGTATGCGAACCTTTCGATTGGCCCTCTGCGTCGCCCTGATGGCGACGGCTCTGGCCTGCACCGACGACAGTCCCGAGACCAACGTGACCCCCGCGGACGCCGGCGCCGACGTCGGCACGGACGCGGCCGCGGAGGAGGTGGGCGAGGAGGACGTGCGGACACCGCCGGACATCCCGTCCATCGAGGAGGATGTGGAAGAGTTCATCCCGGCGTGCGGGTTGGAGGACGACCTGGCGCCAAACCAGGGACCGTCCGAGGCCAGCCCGGTGGGGACGGACTACGACGGCGCCGGGCTCTTTCTTTGCGGTGGCACCAGCGATTGGTTCCAGTTTGAGGTGGAGGACGGCCAGGAGCTCTACGTCGCCCTGGACTTCGACACCGAGTTTGCCGACCTGGACCTCTACGTCTACCTGAACGGCGAGCGCATCCTGGAGGCCGCGACCGAGGACAATGTGGAGCGGATCCGCGCCACGGTTCGGGTGACCGGAACTCTGGTGCTGGAAGTGGCTGGCCGGCTCGGCGGGGACGTGGAGTACGATCTGTCGATCAAGGTGGGCTGCCTCACGGACTCAGACTGTCCGGACGGCCGAATCTGTCGGCTGCGTCAGCGGGTCTGCCAAGCGGCCCCCGAGCTGCAATGCGGTGTCGACGAAGGCTTTGAGCCCAATGAGTCCGCGGGAACGGCGACCCCCCTGGAGTTTGTGGAGGGCGCGGTCTCCGTGGCGGGCATCCACATCTGCGCGGCGGACGAGGATTATTATCGCATCGAATTGTCCGGCGCCCAGGGCGTGGAGATTGAGATTGTGCATCCCCGCGGGGCCGTGGTCGACGCGGTGATTTTTGGCGAGGACGGGGTCGCGCGGGCCGCGGCCGTCGGGGACAACGAGAAGCGGCTCTACGCCCCCTACCTCGGCGC
Organism: uncultured Pseudomonadota bacterium; assembly: GCA_937890335.1. Classification (GTDB taxonomy): domain Bacteria; phylum Myxococcota_A; class Bradymonadia; order Bradymonadales; genus CALBXO01. The sequence continues at coordinate 15,556 of CALBXO010000285.1, forward strand.
CGGCGTGTTCTATCTGGTCCTGGGCCAGCCTCCGGGCGACGGCGCCGTGCCGACGACCTACCGGATGCAGGCCGCCCTTCTCGAGGGCGCGTGTGGTGGCGACGGCGACTGCGCGGGCCTGCCCCAGCGCGAGTTCTGCGACGTGGTCAGCGGCGCGTGCGGAGGTGTGCAGGGCGAAGGAACCTTGGAGTTTGGCGAGTCCTGCGACGACACATCGGACTGCGTTGACGACCTTGAGGGTTGCTACACGGGCTCCGAGGGCGGCGGCGACAACATCTGCACCATCACCTGCCGCGGCAGCCTCGACTGCGCCCGGTTCGGCGAGGACGCGTATTGCCTCCCGCTGGACTTCCGCGGTTTTGGGATCTGCACGCCCGCGTGTTCCACGGACAGCGAGTGTTCGGTGCAGTTCCGCTGCGATGCCGAGGCCGGTCGCTGTGTGTCGCGCGGTTGCAACACCGACGTGAACTGCGAGGCGGAAGCCGAGGACTGCATCTACCTGGATGAGTACGGTGGCCTCTGTCTGGAGCACGACCAGTTCCAGGACCATACCTGTGGACAGGGCCAGGGACCGGATGCTGGCGAGAACGGGTCGTCGTCCCGCGCCGCGCTCATCGAGCTCGAGGACGGTGCGCAGACCGTGGATGGCTTGGAGACGTGCGTACCGGACGAGGACTGGTACCTCCTGGAGCTGGACGCACCGTCGCCGGACCTGGAGGTGACCGTGCGGTACCAGCGTCCAGCGTTCCTGGACGTGGACGTGTTCTCCGAAGGCGGGACGCGTGTGGGGACCGTGCTCAGCGAGGGTGTTCCCGCGCGCATTACGTCGCGTTTTCTGCCCGCTGGACGCTACACGATCCGCGTGAGCCTCTTCCCGATCCAGGACGGGCAGACTGCCCTCAGATACGGTATCGACATTGCTACCGTCGAGGTTGACTGCCGGGCCGAGGGGGCCAGCTGCCAGAGCACCTATCCGCTTCGGATTCAGTGCAACGAGGAGTCCGGTGGGTGCGATTCGTTCCAGGGCGACGGCGCAGTCGCGCTGGGCGGCCTCTGCGACAGCAACAGCGACTGTGTGGAGGAGGCCGAGTTCTGCTGGACCAACCAAGGCGGGGCCGACAGCCAGAACGTGTGCACCAAGCGGTGCAGCGCCGTGGGCGAGTGCGCAGAGGTGACTGGTACCGAGTGTGTCATCTTTGGCGGACGCTTTGGCGTCTGCCTGCCGGGGGAGGAGTGACGGCGTCCCGCAATCTGACGGGGGTGCGCGCTGCGGCGCTCGCCGCCCTGATCCTGCTCGCCGGCTGCACGAACGAGCCGAAGGCGCAGATGCCCACCGTCGATGTTGGCGTTGATGTCGGCGTGGACGGCAACCCCGGCGACGGGGAGCCCGATGTGGTCACGCTGCTGGCAGACGGCGCACCGTGCTCGGACGCCGAGGAGTGCGATGGCGGCGCGTGTCTCACACCTGACGAGGGCTACCCCGAGGGACATTGCACGCGGGTTGACTGCGCGGTGGACGGTGTCTGCTCCGCCGACGCGCATTGCGCGTTCACCGACGCAGAGCGCACCCAATCGGCGTGCTTTGCCGCCTGCTCTGATTCCGTCTCATGCCGCGATGGCTACGACTGCGAGACCTTTGGCGGGCTCCAGTTCTGTCTGCCCGCTCCCGAGGAGGTCGAACGTCGCGACGACGGTGCGCCGTGTACGCGCAGGGACGAGTGCCGTGGCGGATACTGCCTCACGGAGGACGACGGATTTCCCGGCGGCCACTGCACGACCCCGGCTTGCACCGACGCCGCGCACTGCTCCGGGGAGGCCAGCTATTGTCTGGAGGACGCGCAGCCCCGCTATTGCGTTGGGCTCTGCGACACGCGCGACGATTGCCGCGAGGGCTATGTGTGCCAGGCGACCAGCGGCGAGGACCGGGTCTGCGTGCCAAACCCGGGCGTGGGGACGGAGAATCCCGGACCAGGGGATCTGCCCTTTGACATTGTCTGTGACGGGACCTTTGTGGAGGCTGGCGCCTTTCAACAGGAGTTTGACCGGCACGAGCTGCGCTTCTCGCTGCCCGAGGGAACCACGAGTTTTCTCCTCGTCCCCTACACGGGCGGTGACCCGCTGTACCCGGTCGAGATCGAGGGTCCGAACGGGACGCTCAACCTGTTCGCCGACTATGAATTCGCGCTGGCGAACCCA
>CALBXO010000286.1 GCA_937890335.1 uncultured Pseudomonadota bacterium
TCCCTGGCGAGTACCGGGATGCCGGCGACCAGCGACGTATAATCGTCGGCTGAGGGGACGCCGTCACTGCGGACCCACGTCCGCATCTGGTCGGCCACCTTGTCCCATTTGTTCGACAGGCGAACCCCCATGAACTCACCGTAGAAGTGGTCCACCACATTCTCGACGATCTCCACGTAGTTCATGCGCTCGTAGAACTTGTCGTCGTCCTCTTTGGTGAGGATCGTGGGCACCTTCAGCGCCGACAATTGCAACGCCGCCGCCTTGAGGGTGAAGAGGTACTCAAGCCCGTCGTGGTGGATGCGAATTCGCGCCTGGGTTGGCACCTTGGCCTGCCGCAACGCCTCGCGCGCCTCCGGCGTCACCGCCGGCGCTCCACCCTTGAGCACGCTCTGCTCCGTCTCGACCATATCGGCCTCGAGCGTGATTTTGTCGTCAATATGAAGCTCGCAGACATTGCGCCCGCCCAAGGGCAGCATCCCGTCGTGCATTTCGCTGCGGAACCACAGCCAGGTCAGGAATTCAGGGCCCAGAAACCGGTGACTCTCGATGAGATCGACGAGATCCATGCTCACGCCTCCGTGTGGAAGTGGGTGGGCTCCAGACCCGCCAGTCTTTCGGTCTGATCATCGTCGAGCCCGTACTGAAGAGCCCCCAGGTAGGGGTTGTCGGGCACGAGGCGCAGCCGGAATGTGTCCTCAAAGAAGTCCATGAACTCCTCGCACGCCCGCGCCGACTGGTTCCAGAAACGAACCACGCCGGTGTTGACGTTCCACGAGACGTCGATGGTCTTCATCGCCGGCAGCAGCTTCTGCTTGAGCTCGCTGGTGACGATGGCCTTGATGTCGTTCTTCTCCCGCCGACCGATGCGCTCCTTGCCCTGCTTAAGCATCCACATCCGTTCGGCTTCCACACACTGCGCGCGCAGCAGGTTGCCAGGGATGCGCCACTTATCGATGCGCAGCGCCACGTTCAGGTACTCGTTGAAGAACAGCTTGTGGTGGTCGAAGTCCCAATCGAGCGGATGCTCGATGTTGACCCAGCCGCGGCTCTCCTCCGCCTCTTCCTCGGCCAGCAGGGGCTGGAAAGCCCCCTCCTGGACCGCCGTGGTGAACACGTCGCGGAAGTTGTCCGGCAGATCGCCGTCCACATAAAACCGCGCGTACGATATCGAACCTTGTAGTGCGCCCATGAAACCCTGGTGGGACGGGCTCTTGCCCGTCGTCTAGAAGACGTGTCTGCGCAGGGACACGTTCATCAGAAGTCCCAGCGCAATCATGACGGTGATGACGGAGCTGCCGCCGTACGACACAAGGGGGAGCGTCAACCCCACGACAGGCAACATCCCGAGGACCATACCCAGGTTGATGATCACGTGCCAGAAAATGAGGGCGGCGACACCCACCGCGATCATCATCCCAAATCGATCGCGTGCGAGCCTGGCCACCCGGACCGCCCACGCGATGAGTCCGCAATACAGCGCAATCAGGACAATCATTCCCACAAAGCCGTGCTCCTCGGCCCAGTTCACCGCCGCGAAGTCGCTCTCGTGGTACGGCACGAACCCCATCTGTACCTGGGTCCCGAGCAGGTGCCCCTTGCCGAACACCCCGCCGCTGCCAAACGCGATCAGCGCCTGCCTGACCTGCCAGCCAGGACCAAACGGGTCCTTCTCCAGGTCCAGAAAGCTCAGGACGCGCCGCTTCTGGTAGTCCTCCAGAACGAAGAACCACAGGAAGGGCGTCATCACGGCCGTCGCGCCACCGAGCACCAGCGTGGAGAGAGGGCGGATGCCGTGGAAGAACATCATCGTGAAAAAGATGAACCCGACGACCAGACTGGTGCCCAGGTCCGGCTGCAGCATGATCATGCCCACGGGAATCGCGAGCAGCAGCATCGGCACCGCCAGATCGTACAGCGAGTAGCCATCGGTCTTGGGCATGTCCGCCACGATGCGCGCGACCAGGACAATGACCGCGAGCTTCATCAGCTCCGACGGCTGCAAGAGGAACAGCCCAAAGTCGAGCCACCGCTTGGACCCGTTGAGGGTGGTGCCGACCAGCAGAACGACCAGCAACAGAAACAGGACCAGGCCGTAGATCAGGTACGCCCAGCGCTCGTAGTTGCGGTAGTCGATCACCGCCGCCGCAGCCGCCAGGCCGGACCCGAGCCCGAGCCAGATGGCCTGCGAGATGTGAAAGGATTCGCCCAGCGCGTGGGACGATGAGTACAGGTTCAGGATGCCCACGGCGGCCACGAGGCCGACGAGGAGCATCAACACCCAATCGATGCGGGTAGCGATACTGGCGAGGCTTCCGGACATGGTACCGCGGAGCTACTCCGGCTCCGCCTCCGAGTTGTCTGACTTACTCGGCGGGCCCTCCGACTCCGCATCCTCTCCCTGCACGGCCGCGTTGCCGTCACCACCAGCGCCAGATGGCGGCGGGTTCGACGGTACGTCATCGACGGGCGCGGCATTCGCGGCCTTGTCAGCCTTGCGCACGGCGCGCTCAAGGCGCCCCGGGCGCTCGATGGGGGTCTCGACGGACCCAAACAGGAAGCTGTCTTCAACGCCGAGTCCCGCACTACCCGGACGGACCCAGCGGGGCGGCGAGTCACGCCCAAGCCGCCGCGGACCGCCACGCGCCGCGAAAGCCGGGCGACCATTGGGGTCCATCCCTTCGATCTCGCGGAAGTAGCGATCCAGGATCTTCATCGCGACTGGAGCGGCGACCCGCGAGCCGGACCCGCCGTGCTCGACAAAGACGACGACGACGATGCGGGGGTCCTCCGCCGGACCGTACCCGACAAACCAGCTGTGATCCCGGTGCCGCAGGGTGACCTCACCGTTCACGAGGCGCTGGCGGCCAAAGCCACGAACCTGGGCGGTACCGGTCTTCCCAGCGATGTTGACGTAGTTGAGGCGGTGCTTGTGGGCCGTGCCGCCGGGCTCGTTGAGGACCGCCGTCATCCCCACATCAATCTCGCGCACGATCTCCGGCGCCAGCTCGAGCTCGCGCCGCACCCGCGCCGGGTACTCGAACAGGACGTTGCCCTCGGCGGTCTCAATCCGATCGACCAGCCGCGGGTAGTAGAGCTTGCCGCCATTGGCCAGCGCGCCGAACGCCAGCGCCGTCTGGAGGGGCGAAACACGCGTATCGCCCTGCCCGACCGCGGTCGACAAGGTGAAACCGTGCTGGAAGCCTTCCGGCGAATGCTTGCGGTGCCAGTCCTTGGTCGGGACCAGACCCCGGCTCTCGCCGTTGATGCCAATGCCCGTTCGCTCGCCAAAACCGAACATGTAGGCGTACTGGGCCAGACGGTCCATGCCCATCTTCTCGCCCAGTTTGTAGTAGTAGACGTCGCAGGAGTACTTGAGGGAATCCACCAGGTTGATGGAGCCGTGTCCAGCGCGGTGCCAGCAGTGGAACCGACGGTTACCGAACTCGTAGTAGCCGGGACAGCGCAGGGTCTCCTCCGGGCGGATGTACCCCTCGCCGAGCGCCGCCGCGGCGGACACAAGCTTGAAGGTTGAGCCGGGAAACCAGGAGTGCGTGGTCTTGTCGACCATCGGCTTGAACGGGTCCGTATCGACCCGCCGTTTCTCCTCGGCGCTCAGCCGCCCGGTCCACGAGTTTGGATTGAATGTTGGCTTGCTGAGGAGGCCCAGCACGGAGCCGTCGCGGGGATCGATGGCCACGGCTGCGCCGGAGACGTGCTCGGCGAGCGCCTCCAGCATGATCTCCTGGAGCTCCATGTCCACAGTCAGCCGGAGGTCGCGCCCCGGCACCGGCTCCACGCGCCGGTAGTGTCCCAGAAGCTCCTCGGCCGCCTCGTCTCCCTGCGGAATCCCCTTGGCGTCCACCACCTTGCGGTCAAAGCCGGGCGACCCGCGCAGAATCGACTCGTACGACCGCTCGACGCCGGTGCGACCAATGTAGTCGCCGAGCGCGTAGCGGTACTCCTTGAGCCGCTCGAGCTCCGACCCCGTGATCTCGTTCATGAACCCAATCGTATGGGCGCTGAGTTCATTGTAGGGGTAGTGCCGCTGGGCGCGCGTCTCCACCGAGACACCTGGCAGCCGGACACGGTTGGTCTCCACCAGCGCGATCTGGTTGCGCGAAACGTCACGGCGAGCCACGAACTCGCGCTTGGACTTTGCGGCCATGCGCTTGTTGATTCCGGCCACATCCGCTTCGGAGAGACTCAGGAACTCGCGCAAGAGCGCCAACGCCTCGGGCTTGTCCTGAAAATGGCGGGGGTCCACGACCACGTCATACGCGACCCTGTTTCCCGCCACCAAGCGGCCCGACCGGTCGTAGATCATGCCGCGGTCGGCCCCGATCTCCGAGGTCCGGACCAGGTTGCTGCGGGCCTTGCGCGCCAGGTCGTCCGTCTCGCCTACCTGCAGGAGCCAAAGCCGCCCCATGATCACCAGGAACGGGATCATGAAGAACAGCGTCAGCCAGCGGGTGCGGCGGCGGTGGATGTCCAGGTCCGCGCGGGCGACAAGGCACGACAATTCCACGCCACCAGCGGTGGCGGAAGGGATCGCGGGAGTGGGCTTATCGCCCTTGCTGTCGGCCCATATCGACACAGTTGGCCTTCTATCACGCTCGCTCGCGCGAGATCAACCGGAGGAAGTCGTGAGAAGCCCGCGCTGTCGGGCCGCGAACGTCTTGTCTATCCACGCCAGAGCGACCCAGGAGACCGCCAGCCCCACGGGGGCCAGCAGGGCCGAGGGCACCCCTGCAAGTGCCAGCGCAGGCAGCACGCTCAGCTCGCGCGTCAGCGCGACGACCATCAGCGCCGACGCCGTCTGCGCGAACAGTGCTGCCACGAGCGACAGCCCGATGCGCACCGGCCAGCCCCTGTACGCCAGGGTCTTGTTGCTCACATACACCGCGAAGAACGTCAGCGTCAGGCTCATGGCCACCACGCCCGGGGGCGCCGCCGACAGCAGGTCGGCGACCCAGGCCAGGAGCAGAACGGCCACGCACGCCTCGAACAATCCCTTGCGCAGAGCCAGGTAGATCATCACCCCGACGCCGACGTGGGGCAGCCAGTTGTCCACCGCAAAAAGGCCGACGTAGACGGCCTCAAACAGCAAGAGCAGAAACCCAGCGATCAGCGTAATGAGGTTCCGGGCCATCCCTTACGGCCTCCGGCCGCTGGCCCGCTCACCGGTGATGATGAACACCTCTTCGAGACGCCCAAAATCCACGCTCGGCGCGACGATCGCCTGCTGCTCCAGGCCGTATGCCTTCTTGCCCACGTCGGAGACCGCGCCGACAACGAGCTCAGCGGGATAGATGCCGCCCTTCCCGCTCGTCACCAACGTGTCTCCCTCGCCAATCTCATCCTTGCGCCGGAGGTAGGCGATCTGCGCGTCGTAGTCCTTGCTGTGCCCGAGCCCGTGGACCATGCCGCGCGTTCGGTTTCGCTGGGTCATCACGTCCACGCGCGAGCGCGGGTCCGCCACCAGCATCACGTCCGCGAAGCCGTCGTAGACCTCGACAACCTGGCCCACGACTCCTTCGGAACTCACCACCGCCATCTGTTCCTTGACTGTGAAGTCCGTCGTGCGGGCGTCCAGCTTGACGCGCAGAACACGAAAGAACGGCGTGATGTCCCGCCCGATCACCCGCGCGGGCCGCAACTTCAGGTCGGGGCGACGCTCTTTGAACTCCAGGAGGTCTCGCAGACGGGCGTTCTCCTGAAGGACGCCGATGAGCCGCGCTCGCTCTTCCTGGTGTCGCGCCAGCTCGGCCCGCAGCTGCTCGTTCTCGGCCCGGAGGTCACGCAGACCGACGTAGTCGCGCCATAGTTCCTCCACGAACTCGAGCCCAAAGACGCCCTGGGTCTGCAGTGTCGCCATCACGCTGATGAGCGCGCGATCGACGGGGCCCCGGCCCTGCTGCCCGCGTGACACGCCCACCGTCACCGCCGGAATCGCGAGGGTTACCACCACGATGATCCAGGCCCTGTACTTCGCGACGAAGTCCCACATCTCAGCTGGAGGCGATTTCCTTGAGCAGGCTCAGCTCATCGAGAGCCTTGCCCGATCCAACGACGACGCTGGTCATCGGGTCGTCCGCGATCATGACCGGCAGGCCGGTCTCCTCGCGAAGCAGAATGTCGAGGTTCTTGAGCAACGCACCGCCGCCCGCCAGGACAATGCCCTTATCGACGATGTCGGCGGACAGCTCCGGCGGCGTCTTCTCCAGCGCGAGGCGGACCGCCTCGACGATGGCGCTGATGGGCTCCTGAAGCGCCTGACGAATCTCGTTGGAGTTGATCTCCAGCGTCTTGGGCAGCCCGGCGACGAGGTCGCGGCCCTTGACCTCCATCGTCATCACTTCTTCCGTCGGGAAGGCGGTGCCGATGGTGCACTTGATCATCTCTGCGGTCCGCTCGCCCACAAGCAGGTTGTACTTGCGCTTCATGTGCTGGATGATCGCCTGATCCATCCTGTCACCGCCGACGCGCACGCTCTTGCTGTACACAATGCCGGCGAGGCTGATGACCGCCACCTCGGTGGTCCCGCCGCCGATGTCGACGATCATGTTGCCGCTCGGCTCCGTGATCGGAAGCCCCGCGCCAATCGCTGCCGCCATGGGCTCCTCGATGAGGTAGACCTCGCGGGCGCCCGCGGACTCCGCAGACTCCTTGACGGCGCGCTTCTCCACCTCCGTGATCCCAAAGGGCACGCAGATCACGATGCGGGGCTTGCGGAGGGTTCGGCGGTGCTGGGCGCGCTGGATGAAGTAGCGCAGCATCGCCTCGGTAATCTCAAAGTCGGCGATGACGCCGTCCTTCATCGGACGGATCGCCGTGATGTTGCCGGGGGTACGCCCAAGCATCTCCTTGGCGTCCTTGCCTACTGCCAGCACGCGCCGCGCACCGCGGGCGTCCGTCTGGACCGCCACCACGCTCGGTTCGCAACTGACAATGCCGTGGCCCTTCGCGTAGATCAGGGTGTTTGCCGTACCCAGATCGATGGCGAGGTCATTGGAAAACAGACCCCAGACGCGGTCGTACATCTTCTTCTCGTCACCATTCGAAACTTCCGCCGGACGATAGTACTGCTCGGTCGTCACGGCGTCAGCGTGCGGTGTAGCAGAGCGATGTGTGGCTGGCAAGGTCGTCATGGGGCGTCCCAATGCGACGGTCGTGCCAGTTCCGCGTCGTCGAGCGCGACGAGGTCCAGGCTCAGAACAGACGGCGCACCGCGTCGATTCCAAGAGAACGTCCAGCAATGGAAGACAGCGACAACTTCCTTGTGCGGAGGCCCTCCATGGGGGACAAACGGGCATGTTCGTCACCATAAGACCTGAGGACTTTGCGGCTGGGCACGGCCCCTACGACGCGGTCCTCGACCTTTGCACCGGTCCGATTGCCGGTGTCCGCGGCCACCTGGACCACAGCCACGGTGCGCTGCTGGGCCTGGCCCTGGACGCCGGCGTGGTTCCGGACCCGAGCACGCTGCGCGCCACGCGCGACATCGGCAACATCCAGCGGGCGCTGGGCGACCTGCAGACGCTTGGCCTTCTGGACGAGCACGCGCACGGCCTGGTGCTGCCCCACGACGTCTCCACAGACCTCTCGGAGGGTCTGGAACGACACTGGCGTGGGGTGGAAGTGCGCGCACGGGGGAAACTCGAGAGCGCCGACGAACAGTCGCACACAGGATCCCCTGAGGCACTCGTCTGGTTGCGCCGCCTGCTGATCTTCGCCGCGCACCGGGGCCTCCGACGCACGGACAATGGAGAGCTGCACCAGGGCGATGTCCGGCGCTACGAAGCGGTGGTCGAGCTGCCCTCGCGCCGCCTTCTGGAGACCTGCGCGACCCTGGGTGTCGGACTCGAGGTCTTCCTGGACCTGGGTGGAAAACTCATCGTCGGCCCCGGCGTCGACGTCGCGGACCTGCCCAGCGAACACTTCCAGGCAGAGTGTGACCACGCGTGGGTTGAGGGACGGCTGTCCTTGGCGCTGACGCAGACGACCGCCGCCGCGGGCATGTTTGGACATTGGTCCACTCCCCTGGAGCGGCAAGCGGATGCCGAAGCCGAGCGGGCCAGCTCGCTCTATGGCACCGGCATGCGGGCGGCGACTGCCATGACCGCCCTGCTGGCCCCCATGTCTCCCGACCCGGCCACATCCGTGTTGAACGCATCCAACTACGATGTGCGCGGTTTGCCCGCCGCGGTCGTCGCTTTTCACGCCCGCGCGAGGCAACAGCTGCTCGACCTGCTCGCCAGCGTGCCGGTCGGGCGCGCTGTTGCAACCGCGGCGCTCGAAGAATTGATGGTCGCCAGGATGGCCCTGCTGGCGCTGGAACACGCACCACGGGCGCCGCGCAAATCGGCCGCCCCCAGCGCTGGCCTGTTTGCGGTAGGTCTTGCACCGCTTCCCTGGTTCCACCGCCGGGCCTGCGAGGGCCTGCCGGCGATTGTGTGGGCGCTGCGGGGCGTCCATGGCGGGTCCGTCTCCCAGGGTGACACCGTCGTCTTTGGCGCCACCGTGACGCCAGCCGCGACGGCCGGCCGACTCACTGTGCAACCCAACGCGGAGGTCCTGGTCCCGCCGGACGCATCCATTCACGCCCTGGTGCATCTGAGCTGCGGCGCGCGTCCCACGCGCCTGGATACCATGTCCACGTTCACGCTCGACCGCCGGGCCCTGATGCGCCTCGCGGACGCGGGCATGGACGTCACGCAGTGGGGTCAGCTGCTCGAACAATGGACCGGCAGTCCGCTTCCCGGGACGGTCGCCGAGCTACTGGCCGAGGTCGCCCGGCGCCACGGCGAGCTGGTGATGTGCCCCGCCGGTGCCGTGTTGATCGCGGACGACCCCGTAAGGATGGCGGAGCTGCTCAGCTATCCGAAGCTCGCGCGCGAGGTGCTGCTGCGTCCCAGTGACACGGTCGCTGTGCTGCGCGAGGGCGCAGACCTCACCGCCCTGCTCGAGGATCTGGGAGACCGCGGCTTCTCGGCCATCGTGAAGGACGCGCCGGACTGAATCAGGGCACGCGAACAACGACACCAGACGGCAGCGCGTCGCCTCGCAGCCACGCGTCCATCGACGTGTCGGCGCCAAACTGAAGCCGCAAAAACGCGACCAAAAGGGTGGCGACGCCCGCCCGGACGACCTCTTCGTCAGCATCGCCATCACGGCAGGCGCTGCAGACAAAGCCGCAGCCCGTTTTGTCCGCCACGAAGTCCATATGCGCCGCGCCAGTGAAGGTCCACTCCGTCAACCATGTGGCCGCCACGGCCGCGTCCGTCAGCGTTACATAATTCATGCCCTCCGGAGCACACGCAGGCCCGAAGTCGGCGGCCGCATCCAGGGTCTCGCCTACAACGCCGATGGGGATGGCGAGTCCCTCTACCTCGTCAGGTACGATGTCCGGAAGGGTCGGCGAGTACCCAAACGGGCTCCCGGCGTTGACGGGATCGATGGCGAAGACGGCGCGGACCCGTGGGTCCCGGTGCGCCACCATGAAGCTGAGCTTGCCACCCATGCTATGGCCCGCAGCCGTGATGGCGGCCGTGTCGATCCGCTCGCCAAGCTCCGACACAAGCCAATCAATCACGGCGGACACGTCGTCCGCCATCGCGGTATGGGACGCGTCGAACAAGCCCCCGGGAGGGTCTGCCCGGACCACAATAAAGCCGTGGCTCGCGACAAAATCTGCAAGCGCGACATAGCGCCGCGACTCGAGCTGAAACCCCGGCAGGAGCACGACAACGGGGCGCTGCACCTGGTCGCGCGGCCCATGCACACTCACCGGGATCGTGCGGCCATCCCGGACCACCTGCCCGGTCTCCACGACGACCTCGAACGGCCCGTCTCCCGAGGGATCGTACCCGTCACCGCCATCCGGCCCTGTCTCCTCCGCGTCACGGGCATCGTCGGCGTCGATGTCCGCGTCAGCCGCGTCGGGCTGTGTGTCGACATCGTCTCCGCCCAGGTCCCCAGCGTCGCCGTCGGTGTCGCCGGACTCGCCCGTGTCGCGGCCGAAGTCTGAACCCTCCCCGGTGTCGCCCGAGGCATCCCGCGGAGGATCGTCGTCCGCGCCGCCTTCGCCGTCCAGGTCTGCTTCGTCCGCAACGTCGACAGCTCCGGCGTCCGGCTCGGCCATTCGGTCCGTGGAAGGGTCACCGCAACCAGCGACCGCGAGGATGTATACGAAAGTAAGAAGCTTCACTTGCAGCAAGGTAGTTCCGAGCCCCCCTACTTGCAAGCGCCAGCGAACCGGGCGCGGTCGTTCTGAGCCGGGGAGAGAGCGAAAGGACGCGGGTTGGCGACCCGCGCTTCGGGGTGGACGGCGCCCGATCCGGAAGACAGTGCGCGGGCGGCGGCGCGGGCAGCGGCAGGGTGGGGATCAGTGACGGGAGAGAGTGTGGTCCTTGGCCGGCCCTGGATCAGCGACGGGTCAGCAGCCGCCACAGCGACGGCGTCCTGCGGGCCGGGGTGGCGCAGCCGCAACCGTCGTCGCCGGGGTTGCTGGCGGCCGCGCCGCCCTCGTCCTCGCCGGCGGCATCCACGCCGGCGTCGGGTTCTGCGTCGGGACCCACGTCGTCACCGGGGCCGCCCATGTCCGGCGGCGGGCCCGTGCGGCGCCTGATCTTGGCGACCGCTGGCGCCGACGATGCCCGCGAGGTCGCGACCATCAGGGTGACCGTCCATCCCACGGGCGTGGGGTCGCGCGGCTCGCCCAATGCAATCTCCACCGCGGACGCCGTGGGGTCGTCAATCTCGCCAAGGCCCCGCGTCAGGGACCACCCAAAACGCACGCCGGCGGGCCGGCTGCCCCCGCCATCCAGGTTGAGGGACTCGCCCTCACCCAGCCGCTCCGGGTACTCGCCGAGGCTCGCCGTCGGAAGGGGCGACGCGCCGTCGCGAACCTGCACCGTCACCTGCACCGGCTCGCTGGCGATCTCTCCAAAGTCGTCGTCCAATGCCAGCACTGTGAGGGTCGCCGTGATCGCCCGCGGCGCGTCCGTGCCGCCCACGTAGTAGACGACGCCGACGCTGGGCACGTCCGGGTGGTTCTCCACACGGGTCACGGCCTCCCCCGGCGCAGGGGCGGGCAGCCACTCGTAGAGCAGCTCGCGGCCGAGTGGGTCGGAGCTCGCCCGACCGTCCAGGTAGGCCACCGGTGTTTCGGCGTCGTCTGGGAACGGCACATCCTGGGGCGGGCCAGGCCGCGCGATGGGGCGTTGGTCGTCGCCGACGATCAGCACGCGCGTGGCAGCCTGCACCGTATTTTCTCCGTCGCTGACGACGACGACCAGACGGTAATCCCCTGGGCCCAGCTCCAGCGCCAGTGTCGGCTCCTGCCCGCGAGGCTCACCCACAGGCTCGCCCCCCTCATTGGCGAGGTACCAGGCGTAGGTCAGTGGCTGCTCCTCGGGGTCCGTGGCCACGGCCACAACCTCCACAGCCGTGAGAGCCTGCTCCGCGTAAATGAGCTGCGGCTCGATGGGCGCCAGGGTCGGAGGTCTGTTCTCGCCCTCTGTCACGGTCAGCGTCATGGGTTGGGTCGCGGTCGCACCAAACTCGTCCCGGGCAAACAGCTGCAGTTCGTAGGTGCCGCGGTCTCCAAAGCGAGTCTGCCAGGCGAAGGCGCCCGTCGCCGCGTCTACCACGGCTCGCTCAGGGAGCTCGACCACACCAAAACTGACGCCGTCCTCATCGGGGTCCGTCCCGCTCATCTGGAACTCCACAAGCTCCCCTTCCACCACCGTGATGTCATCCACCGGGTCCAGTGTCGGCGAGTCATTGGGCCGCACCAACACGTCGGTGGCGCCCTGGTCGCTGGCGAAACCGTCCGAGACAATCACCGTGAAGCGGAACAGCGTCTCCTCCTCGAGCGCAGGTGGCAGCTGGACCACGAGCCGGTCGCCACCGGTCTCCTCGAGCGCGATCTCGGGACCTGCGGTCTGCATCCACTGGAAGATCAGCGGGTCCCCATTGGGGTCGCTGGACCCGCTGGCGTCGATCACGACCTCTGCACCCGGCTCAGCCACCAGGCGCGAGGGAACGACGACTGTCGGGGGCTCGTTGCCATCGGGCGGGGTCAGGATGAGCCGGAGGTTGTAGGCGCCGACCACCTCGTGGAACGAGCCATCAAAGTACAGCTGATCGCCGTGACCGCTGACGGCCATGCAGATGGTCCCGTCGCCGCCAAATCGCCCGGAGATCCGGGACATCTGTCCCAGGCCACCGTCGTCGTTTGTGTTGCGCAGGTCCCACCGATCCCCGTCGCGTATTCGCGCGAGCCCCAGGGTCGTGTCGGTGAACTCCTCGCCGGCGGGCAGCGTCTCCATCAGGAAGCGCGATTGGTCCCGCGCAAAGAACCGCACATAGTCCACGTCCCACGGGTGGTCCAACCGGCCGGCGGCGAGGTACTCGGCCGAGGTGATGAACGGGGCGGTTCGGCAGTCGTTGTTGGCCGGCTCACCGTCGCCCTGCGTCGGGCGGACCTCGATGACCACTTCGTCGTCCACACTGAAGAACTCCCCCTCGAGCAGCCGGAGGCGGAAGGTCAGCCGCGTGGGCTCGTCCACCAGTGGTGCCGTGAACTCCGTCACCCGCGCGTTCGGGTCGCGCAGGGCGGCGCGTGCGCCGCCCACTTGATCCCAGCGCCAGCCCAGCTCCGCCTCTTCCGGGTTGTAGGCAGTGCCCACAAGAAAGATGCGGGCACCCTCGGCTACAGTTCGGTCGGGCCCGGCGTTGGGCTCGGCACCGACGGTGAAGCCCGGTAGGACGGTGACGGTCACGCTGTCCGACGCGTCGAACTCGCCGTCATTCACCGTGAGATCAAAGGCAAACGTGGTCTCCTCGTTCACGTCGGGCGCGGTAAACGCCGCCACGGCAGCCTCCGCGTTCCCCAGTTGGACCTCCGCCCCTCCGGTCTGGGTCCAATGGAAGCTCAGCTCGTCGCGTTGCGGGTCCGAACTGCGTGAGCCGTCCAGCAGGACCCGTTGTCCGGCGATCGCGACCTCGTCGTTGCCCGCCCGCGCCAGGGGCGCCGTGTTCTCCCCGCGGTTGATGATGACCAGGCCGTAGTCACCGGCGGCGGCGGCGGCGGCTCCGTCAAACGCGAAGTCTGCGAAGGTGCTGACCGCCACGCAGTACTCGCCGCCCTCCTCCGAGGTGAATTCGAGCTTCGAGTAGAGGCCCGCGCCTCCGTCGTCGTTGCTCAAGACGACGCTCCCATCGCGCCGAACCACGCCGAGCGTCGTGTCTACTCCCTCGCCGACCTGGAACGTCTCGATCTCGATGTGCTCGCCCTCCGCCAGTGTGATGGCGACAAAGTCCACGTCGTGCTGGACCTCCAGCTCGCCGGGGCTCGAGTAGGGCAATCCCACCGTCGGTGCGGTGCGACAGCTGTTGTTGGCGGGCTCCGAGACTCCCTCGTACGGGGCGAGCACAGTGACGCGAACCGAGTCGGCTGCGCTGTCGTGCTCCCCGTCACTCACGGCCAGCGTGAACACCAGGCCGGTCTCCTGGGCCGGGACGGGCGCGTCAAACTCCGTACGCGCCTGGTCCAGGGTGCTGAGCGCTACATCGGGTCCCTCCACCTGGTCCCAGAGGTAGGTCAGCGGGTCCCCACCGGGGTCCGCGCCCGAGCCGATGAGCCGGACATGCGCTCCCGGCGCCACGATGCGGTCATCGCCCGCATCCGCGCGTGGGATCTCGGACTCCCCAATGTCGAACAGCAGCGTCAAGACCTGCGCCGGCGCGTCCGGTGTCGTCGTGTTCCGCACCATCATCCGGTGGTCGTACACGAAGTTCGACAATCCGCTGGGGTTGAGGGTCGCTGTGGGCGCGCCGCCGGGGACATCGCCGTTGAGCGCGTCGATCGTCAGCCAGGTTGGCAGGTCTCCGGCGTCGATTTCAAAGCCCACAGGGCCATCGTCTGGGGTGCCAATGGGCAGGGTCACCGCCGTTGTTTCGTCCGACTCAAGCGCGCGCACGCGCACAACCCGTCCCACCTCCAGCAGCGGATCCGCCTCCTGCAATCCCGACAGCGAGGCGGTGCTCGCGATCACAAACGCCTGCCGACGCCCTTCCCAAGGCTCCGCATCCAGGCGAACCTCTACCCGCCACGTGCCCTCCACGACGTCTTCGCCGCGCACAAAAATCTTCTCTACATTGTCCCGCCGGTTGGGGCCGTCGCGCAGCGCGGTCGCGGTCGGTGCGTTGGGCTGCAACCTCCACGGGTACCGGGCCGGCGACTCCTCACCTGGGGGGTAGAGTGTGATGTCGAGGTCGTTGACCAGGACCGGTGTGCGGTCGTCGCGGCCCCCCGTGTTTGCGGTCCCGGGCGGGTCCGTCCACACGAGCGTCATGACCAGGTCCTCTCCCGGCGTGCCCTCCAGCTCGTACTCGAGCACTTCGCGCCCGATCAGCCCGCGCTGCAACTTGTCCGGCGCCTCGGTGAGGACCTCGTTGAGGAACACCGCTGCGCCGCGCGCGTCTACCAGGCCAAAGCCCAGCCGATGATCTGGGCGCCCCTCGCCCAGCGGGGACCGCGCGGTCTGGATGAGCAGCGCCTTGCCCTCCGCGGTGGTCAACGTCGTGCCCGCGCGGTGACGCGCGTTGAGTTCCAGGAGCAAGCCCATGATCCCCGTCACCGTCGGGGTCGCCATCGAGGTTCCCGAGAGGGTCGCGTACGACTCGTCGTCCTCAATTCCGACGCTGAGCAGATCCTGCCCATTCGCGGCCAGGTCGGGCTTGATGCGGCCATCGTCTGTGGGGCCGTAGCTGGTGAAGCCGGTCGGCCGAACGTTCTCGATGTTGTCTGGGCCACCCTCCAGATCGTGGGTGGCGGCCACGATGATGAGGTTTTTGGCTGTGGAACCCGCGGACAAGCAGTCGTACCCGCGATGACAATCCACGGGCTGTTCGTCGGTGGCGTTGCCGGGCTGCTCACCGCGGTCGTTTCCGGCCGCTTTGAACCAGAGGGGGTCGATGGCGTAGACGACCTCGTCCTGCCGCCGCGCCAGGTTGTTGTACTTTCCGAACGAGGCGTTGCTCGAGTAGACCCATTGGTTGTCGTTGCGTCGCCAGCCGACGTTGACGCCGTAGCTGTGGTTCGACGCGGTGAATTCATGGGAGTTGTTGCCCATGCGATCCGACACGTCCGAGAAGAACGTGTAGCCAAACAGGCGGGCCTCGTACGCCATGCCGCGGGCTTCCGGCCGCACAAGTCCCGCACCCATCATCGTGCCGGAGACATGGGTCGCGTGCCCACCAAACGCCTCCTGGCTCTCCCGGTAGGTCACGCGTCCGCCAAAGTCCCGGTGACTCGCGCGGATGCGACCATTGTCCAGAATCCCCAACATGATGTCGCGGCCGGTCAGGTCGAAACCCAGATCGCCGCCGGGGTTGAGGGCGTCCACGTTGCTGGTCTCACGCGCGGCTGCGTTGTGTGGCTCAAAGCCCTGCGGCGCCATCGAGACGTTCTCCCGAATGGTGAACAGTCCGGTGACGGCGGGGTCCGCGGCGAGTCGCAGCAGCGCGTCGCGGTCGCCGACGGCTTCCAGTGCGCCACCAAACCGCAGGCGTTTGTCAGGCGTCAGGGTGCCGGCCATTCGCGTGGAGGCGATTGCCTTGTCGGTGTCGCGGTGGGCAAACAGGACCTCCGCGCGGTGGACCGCGTCCGGGTCGGCGTCCATCACCTCGAGTAGATCCACATCCACGCGCTCGCGCGCGGACCGCGGCGCGACCCGCGCGTCCACCGGGAGCTGCCGGGGGTCACCGATGACGACAAAACCGTCGTCCCCCACCTTGGACACGATCACAGCGCCCGTCGCGCGCAGCTGCACCTCGGAGGTGCCGCGAACGATGAACTGCTGTGTCGTGAGGGTCTGTGCGGGCTCCGGCGCGCTCTGCGTGCGCGCGGGGGGCTGCGACGGCGCGTCGCACCCGCTGACGGCCAACCCGGCCCATCCTGCAAGGAAGACCAAGGAAGCGCTGCGTATTTTCATCGAGCCCTCAAAAGGGAGCGTGGAATGAGACCGGCCCTGCTACCGCAAAGTTTTAACATTTGAGTTGTGCACGGGCAATCGGGCAGGGTGTCGGGACCGACCATGCGCAACCTCACCGCCATCTCACTTCTCGCCGTCACAGTCGCGGCCTGCTCCGACGGCACCCCCCAGCAGCCGAGCATCGAGCCCGACGTTGGACTGGATGTCGAGGCCCAGCCTGACGGGGACGATGGGTCCTGCGTCGGAGACATCGACTGTGCCACGGGCCTGTGTCTCGACGGCGTCTGCGTCGATGTGCAATGCCGACCGAACGAGCGCAGCTGCGCCTCGGATCAGATGGCGGTGCAATGCAACGCCGACGGGCAGGATTTCACCGTCATCGACACGTGCGCGGACGGATTCCGGTGCCACCGTGGCGACTGCCGGGAGTTCGTGTGCGAGCCGCGCACCGTCGTCTGCGAGGGGGACGCCCAGCTGGTCTGCAACGACACGGGCACCCGCGCCCAACTGCGTTCCTGTGGTGGCCGGCGCATCTGCGTGCGCGGTCAATGTCTCGAACCCCAATGCGAAGACGGCGAGGTCACCTGCCAGGACCCGAGGACTCTGCGGATCTGCGAGGAGCAGGCCTACCGGCTTCAGACCTGCTCCGGCGACGAGATCTGCAAGGACGCGGCCTGCGAGGCGTTCTGGGATCTCGCTGTCGACCACGGCACCGCGAGCGTCTCTCGCCCCGTGGAGGGGGCGCTGGCCCTGTGGGTCGTCCCGTCAGGTGGCCTGCCCGCGCCCGAGCTCATCGTCTGGGGCCCCGTCATCGTGGAGGTCACCGCCGAGAACCTGACCCTCTCGGTGCAGGGACAGCCCGTGGTCGTTGCCGAGCGCCCGTTCGAACCCGGCGTCGCCACCCACCTGGTCTTCACGTGGTCCGTCGGTCGCGCCGGCGTGTGGCGCGACGGCGTGGAGGTCGCGAACGAGGCGATTCCGGCCACTGAAGGCGGCGACATACTCGAGCTCAGCACGGGCGACTGGCGCCTGGGGAGCGTGGCAATCGGGCGCGCGCCGCGGGGCCGCTTCACCCCTGCCTGCGAACAGCACGGAGTCCAGAATCCAACCGTGTGGAACCTGGACGAGGGCACCGGGGAGCGGGCCGTCGCCAACGACGGAACAGGCATGTCACTGGCAGGCCCGACCTGGCACGCGGGCGTATTGCCGGTCTACGGACTCGACGAGGATGAGGACGGCTGGGGTTGGATCCATGAGACCGCCCCCGGATGCCAACCCCGCGACGACCGCTACGTACTGAGCGTTGGGGATTGTAATGATGCAGACCCTGGGATAAGCCCATCCGCGCCGGAGGTACCGGACGGAATGGACAACGACTGCGACGACGAGGTCGACGAGTGAAAACCCCAGTTATCCTTTGGCCCGAGGTTCTCCTGCCGGGCATCCCCGGCGAGCTGACCCTCGACCCCAGCGCGGCCCTCGAGCTTGCCACGTGGCACGACTACATGGGGTTTGGCACCTCGGAAGTCCTGCTCATGCCCACCGCGGACGCGACATTGGCGACGCTCGCGCAGGTGGCCCCGCTGGACGAGTTCACCTTCGACATCGCTGGCAGTGAACTTGCGGAGGTGAGCAACCACGAGGCACCCGACCCATCCCGCAAGGCATGGACGGGCGCGATGGCGTCGGCCCGGCCCACGAAGATCGAGCGCGGGACCGTAGACGCCGAGGCGCTGCGCAAGGGCGTGAT
>CALBXO010000287.1 GCA_937890335.1 uncultured Pseudomonadota bacterium
CCGTAACCTCCGTGTCGGGCTGGACGGCATAGATGGCCAGGAATGGCTCGCTTCCGCCCCCGCCGTCCCCGGAGTAGGTCATGGCGTAGTATTGGTTGAACAACGCGTGGTCCGGCAGCAGGAGGCTGCCGTCGGTGGAGGCGCTGCTGATCGTCTCGTAGAGGTTGAACTGGTAGGCGACCACCGGGACTGTGGACGTGAGCTTGAACCCGCGCGGGTAGACCCCCGTGTCCTGCATGATGAAGTTGCGGACGGTATCCACCCACGGAACCACCGAGTTCGGCGGTACGGTGAAGGTGGCGTGGATCTGTCCACGTGTCTCGATCATGACGGTGGCGGTCAGGGAATCGTGCGTATTGGCCACCGCAATGCCGAACCCGTTGTGCAGGTTGGTCGAGGAGTTGGGCAGGTCCGTCGGGTGGTAGTCGCAGCCGATGTAGTTGCGCTCGCGCCGGCCGAGCTCGCACGCGTCGATGCAGTCACCTTCAAAACAGGTGGTGCCCACGTCGTCGGACTCGCAGAGCACGTCGTCCTCAAACCCCGTGCCCGTCTCGTTGCAGACCACGACCTGCATCCCCGTGCACGCCCGCGAGCCCGGCGTGCAGATCCGCGCCACGCACTCGCCGCCCGCGCACACGGTGTTGCGCAGACAGGGCTCGTTGGTCTGCCGGACACCCGGTACCGGGCAGAGGATGCGGAACTCGGGTCCGTCGCAGGCTGGCGGCCCCTCCGGGTCACAGACGATGGGCTGGCAGGTGCCGGACTCACAGGCGTTGCCGTCAGTGCAGACCTCGGCGGTCCAGGCCGGCAGCTCGCCCTCCACATGCTCGCAGACCTCACGCGCCGTGGCGTCGACGCAGCGCTCCTCGCCCGGGTTGCAGTCCGGGGCGATGCAGGCGCCGTGTACGCAGAACCGACCGTCCTCGCAGGCTGTGGCCGTGAAGCCAATCGATGGATCAACGCAGACTTCCCTCGTGCGATCGTCCGCGCAGCGCGCCTCGTCCTGCTCGCACAGCGGCTCAGGGACGTCGGGCTCGTCCTCACCGTCCACATCAGGTTCGTCAGCGACGTCACCTGCTGTGTCCGCGCCGGAGTCCACGGCGGTGTCCAGGCCCCCAGCGTCCCCCGACGGATCCGGGTCACTCGGGCTCGTCTCGGTACAGGCCCCAAGGGCCAGCACCGCACACAACAGCATCCATCTCATGGGCTACCTCCGCGCGCATTGTGGTGGGAACGACGGGGCGTCGCAAATGCCGAGCCCACCCGGCCGACCGGTCCGGAGCGGATAGCCATCGTGCGACGCGCGACAGCCCACCGGCCGCTACTGGTACTCGTGTTCCTGCACAGTGACATTGACGAGTTGCTCGCCGGAAACTCACCCATGTCCCTTAGCTGATCACGTCGCCAAACTCGGGAATCTCCATCTCGCGCAGCGCTTTGAGCAGGGCGCCGATCTCCGTGGCGTGGGCCAGAAGGTGCCGCACATGCGGCCGGACAAAACCCTCTTTGGCGGCGTGGTCGACGAAGGCCAGGAGGTGGTCGTAATACCCGTCGACATTGAGCACGCCGACGGGTTTCTTGTGGTAGCCCAGCTGGGTCCAGGTCACAGCCTCGAACATCTCCTCCCACGTCCCCCATCCGCCGGGCAGCGCGATGAAGGCGTCGGAGATCTCTGCCATCCGCAGCTTGCGCGCGTGCATGTCCTCCACGACCTCCAGGCGCGTGATGCCCCGGTGTCCCAGCTCAAACTGCTCCAATTTGCGCGGAATGACGCCCACAACCTGGCCGCCAGCGGCCATCGCCGCGTCCGCGACTTCACCCATCAGGCCGACCGATCCACCGCCAAACACCACACCGATCCCGCGGCGCGCGAGCTCGGCCCCCACATCGCGGGCTGCGCCGCGGTAGGACCCGGCCACATCGTCACTCGAACCACAGTAAACGCAGACATTTTGCATCGGTGACCTCCCATTGGTTCGCGCCGGTCGGAAAGGCTGGTATGTTTGCCTTGTTAACAGCGACAGGTCCATGTGACGAGGCGAGAATTCCAGCCTGGCGAGACGATCGCCAACCAATACCTCGTGGTCCAGGAGATAGGCCGTGGTGGGTTTGGCATCGTGTACCTCGCCGTGCAGGAGTCGGTGCAGCGGTACGTCGCGGTCAAGACCGTGCAGCCCGACATGGCACAGGCCGTCGACTTCGACATGGTCGAGTCCTTCCGGCGCGAAGCCCTGCACACCAGCCGCCTGACCAACCCCAACACCATCACTCTGTTCGACTATGGCGAGACCGAAGAGGGCGTGCTCTACCTCGTCACGGAGTTCCTGGATGGGGAGCCGCTCGGCCTCGTGATCGAGCGGGACGCCCCCCTGCCCATCCCCACCGCGATCCACGTGCTCAAGCAGATCGCCAGCTCACTGGCCGAGGCCCACGACATCGGCCTGGTCCACGGCGACTTGAAGCCGGACAATATCTTCGTTCTCGAGCAGCCCGGCGACGACCACTACGTAAAGGTGCTGGACTTCGGCATCGCCAAGGTCATCGGGTCCGCGCACGAGGCCGGAATGGGCACGCCGCAGTACATGGCGCCCGAGCAATTTGACGGCAACCCGGCGCTTCCCGCCTCCGACATCTACGCCGCGGGCCTCATCCTGTTTGAGCTGCTCACCGGCAAGCGGGTGTTTGGAGATTTCGCGGAGCGGATCCAGTCCAGGCAAGACCCGCCCGACGTGCGCACGATGTTGCCCACGCGCCTGCGGACCTCGCGGATTGGAGCGCTCGTCACCAAGCTGACCGATCCGGACCCCGGGGCCCGCTGCGAGAGCGGAATCGCCCTCCTGCGCGAAGTGCAATCGGTTCAGTCACGGTACACGCTGGAGCTGGACGCGGACGAGTCGCTGGCGGAGGGCTACAATGAGGGTCCCGCCCCGCCCAGCGCGACCCAGCCGACCCGCGCCAAGCTGGCCCAGAGCCGCACCGACGAGCGGTACAACACGCCCCCAAAATCCTTCCTCGCCTGGGGCCGTTCGGACCCCCTGGAGGCGCTGCGCAGCGTGCTGGACGACGAGGTGCCGTCGTCGGTGATCGGGCGTACCGGGGAGAAGGCGCGGCTGCTTGGACTGCTCGAGGGCATGCGCAGTGGCGGCCGGGGCCAGATCGTCTTGCTCGGTGGTGATCTCGGCGTCGGAAAGACCCAATTGATGCGCTGGCTGCGGCGGGAGGTGGACCTGGCCGGCCACTTTGGCGTGGGCTGGGCCCAGTGTGAGGCCGATTCCGACAGCCCCACGAGCAACGTGGCGCGCGCCGTAGCGTCCGCGCTGCTCGGATCCGACCAGTCCGACAGCCCATCGCCCCACGGCGTGCAGGCCGCGATGGTCGACACCCTCGGTCGGGCCCTGTCCTCCACCGAGCTACAGACGGTCCTGACCAGCTACGGGTTCCTCTTCGACCCCACCGGGCAGCACGACGCTGCCCTCGGCGATCTATTGTGCGACCTGGCCCGGTGCCGACCCCTGGTCCTGTTCCTCGATGACATCGAGTTTGCCAGCGTCGGCGACCTCCGCACGTTGGACTCTGTGGCGCGCCAACTCGACGCCGCGGGCCTGCCGCTTCTGGTCGTCAGCGCGGTGTGCCGGGACATCCTCCCTGATCGGGCGGACCTCGCGCGCGGCCTGCTCACGCTGGCCACATCGCACGAGTGCTTCACCAACCTTGTGGTGGACAGCCTCGACGAGCCAGACCAGGTCACACTGGTCCGGGATCACTTCCGCCGCACCGTCGCTGGGACCGTCCTGGACGCGGACATCAACCCGGAGCTGGTGAGCGTACTCTTGCGGCGCGGTCACGGGAACCCGGCGGTCCTGACCGAGCTTGTGGACTACCTGGTGGACTCAGACCAGCTCTCGCTCGGCGAGCGCGGCGTCATGGTCAAGGAAGCCGTGGACACTGACAGGCTCGTGGCGCCGTCGGTCACGACCACGATGTCGCGCCGGATCGCGGCGCGCCTCGGGCGCCACGTCAACCGCAAGGACCTCCAACTGACGCTGCTGCGCTGTGCCATGCTCGGCGCCACGTTCACGCAGGAGCTGCTGCTGCGACTGCTCATCGCTGAGGGCGAGAGTGGACACGTCTGCGCGACCCGTCTGGTGCTGCACATGGATGAGCTTCTGAACACGCTCGTCAACGAGGATCTCCTGCTCATGCTTGAGCAGCCCGACGACACGCGTCCCGAGACCCGGCGCTGGTCGTTCTCACAGCCGCTGATGCACCAATTCCTGCAGAAGCGCGCGGACCACCTTCCCAATTCGTCCGCGGTCCACCGCCTCGTGGCCAGAGCCAAGGAGCCGTTCTACGCCTCCACCGCCGAGAGCCCCTACCGCATGGCCGAGATCCAGCAGCACCTGGAGCGAGCGCAGCAGCCAGACCCGACCTTCGCGCCCGACGGGTGGGATCACCACCGGCAATGCTGGCGCTATGGGCACTCCCCGTAGGTCCGCTGACCAAGGCTCAACGGCTCCACCGGCATCCTCTCCCCCGGCTCAGAACGGGGCCGCGCGCGTGGGCTGAGCCAGGGGTTCGCGGCAGCCACCTTGCTTCGCCGGCGACAATCGCGCACTTTCTTCGGGACCCAGGATGGGAATCGGCGACCCGACGCGCTCGGCTCGCCCACGCAGGCGCCTGAATGAAGGAAGGATTTTTCACGCCGTTCAAGGTGGGGCTGGTGTTCATCGGCTCCATTCTCGCGTTCGGCGTGATGTACACCGTCGTCAACACCGAGCTCGACCAGGGCGACGGTACCTACACCGTGTCGGCGGTGTTTGACGACGTGACCGGGCTCGCCCCCAAGACCCGCGTACAGCTCGCCGGCATCCGGGTCGGAGAGGTCGAGTCCATCGAGCTGGTCAAAGGCACCGCCAAAGCAAAGGTGACGGTGCGCCTCCAGAGCCGCATCGAGCTCTACGAGGGCACGGCGCAGCCAGTACCTGGAACGGAGCGCCAATACTTCAAAAACGGGGCGACCCTGGCCCGCAAGCAGGCCTCTCTGCTCGGCGACTACTACCTGGAGATCACCCCGGGCCTCGGCAGCGAGTCGAACCCCCGAATCGCCGAAGGCGGCACGATTCACAACGTGCCGCGCGCGGTCGGCCTGGGCGACATCTTCGACAAATTCGATACGATCGCCGCCGACATCAAGAAGGTGACGGCGACCCTGGCTGAGACGTTCGGCAGCGACGAAGGACAGCAGCGGATGGCCAACATCCTCAAGCGGCTCGAGGAGATCGCCACGAACATCAATGACTTCATCAAGGGCAACAAAGACGACCTGAGCAGCATCGTCAGCAACGCGCGCGACATCACCGGGGAGTTCAAGGGCATGACGCGCGAGGTCCGCGGGGACGTCAAACGCGTCCTCGCAGACGCCAACGCCATCACGCGGGAAGTCCGCTACATCGTCGGCCAGTCCGGCGCGGATTTTCAGGAGGGCCTGGGCACACTCAAGAACACGCTCGCTCGCCTCAGTGTCACGCTCGAGCAGCTCAACTACACCCTCGGCAACGTCGGAGAGATCACAGACAAGATCAACGAGGGCGAGGGCACCATCGGCGTCCTGGTCAACGATCCCACCATCGCCGAGGAGACGGAGAAAGCCGTCAAGGGCGTCGGCGACTTTGTCGATCGGGTCGCGAAGCTCAAGACGATCGTCGAGCTGCGCAGCGAGTACCTGGTCCGCCAGACCGCGCTCAAGAACTACGTGGCGATCCGGCTCCAGCCGACCGAGGACAAATACTACCTCATCGAGCTGGTGGACGATCCCCGCGGGCGGTCGAACTTGCTGCAGACCACCACGCTGACCACCGATCCGAACGACACCGCGGTCGTGCGGGAGGACAAGGTGATCACCACCGACTCCTTCAAGTTCTCGGTCATGCTCGCCAAACGCTGGGACTTCTTCACGGGCCGCTTTGGCCTCATCGAGTCCTCCGGCGGCGTCGGCGGTGACCTGCATTTCCTGAAGGACACGCTGGAGCTCAAGGCCGATCTCTTTGACGTAGGCGAGGACGTTCGCCCTCGCGTGCGTGCGGCCGCAGCCTACAGCTTCTTCCAGTACGTCTACGTCCTCGGTGGGGTCGACGACATCCTCAACGACGAGAGCTCCGACTTCTATTTTGGCGTCATGCTGCGGTTCAACGACGAGGATCTGAAGACGATCCTGAGCACCGCGCCAAGCCCCTCGTTCAACTAAGAATTCGCCCCATCCTGGGCCGATCGTGACGTATGGCGACTGCACCCAAAGCAGTCTTGACACCCCCGAGCGCCGCCAGTATGGTGCGCCGGCTTTGGGCCCCAGTGGTCCGAGGTGGAGTCGTAGTACGATGAAGGTAGTGCTAGCGCGCATCCCCGACGAGGGGCTCGATGTCTCCTTTCAAGAGGATGCGCGAGGATTCGACAAGCTTCTGGCAGACCCGCGTGGAGAGATTCACGCGGGAGACTCAGGGCTCGTCGTCGAGGTCGGTGTCGAGCGTGTCGCAGACACGATTCTGGTGCGTGGGCAGGCCCGCGCATCGCTGAACGTGACCTGCGTGCGGTGCACGGCCCCTCAGATCCTGGAGGTGCAGGCCCATGTGGATGCGGTGTTGATGCCGCTGACCAAATGGGAAGGCACGGAGGAGGAGGAGGTCGAGCTCAAGGAGGGCGACCTCGACATTTCGTACTACGAGGGTGAAGAGCTCGATCTCGGACCCCTCGTGCGCGAAGCGATTCTGCTCGAGATGCCGCAGTATCCGAGCTGTGGTATCGAGCCCAAAGAGGGCTGTCCGTCCTACGTAAAGCACGTGGGAGCTCCAGCAAAGGAGATGGAGGAGAACTCCACCGACCTGCGCTGGGAGGGCCTCAAAGCCATTAAGGCTTCGTTGGCCAACAATGATCGTGAGTGACTCCCGGCGCGAGGCCGGCATAGGATACTGAGGTATTGAAATGGCCGTTCCGAAGAAACGAAAGAGCAAGGCGAAGAAGCGCAGCCGTCGCGCACAGCACGACAAAGCGCCCATGCCCACACTGGGCTGGTGTGACAACTGCGGTGAGCCCAAGCAGCCGCACCGTGTCTGCCTGAGCTGCGGGACCTACCGCGGTCGCCAATTGCTTCTGGTTCGAAACTACTGACAGGTCCCCATGGACACCAAGGCCCGGATCCTGGCTCTCGTCGCTGACGTGCTCGAAATCGACACGGCGGAAGTGCGAGAAGAGAGCCACTTCTTTCAGGATCTGGGCGCCAGCTCGCTCGACATCGCCGAACTCATTTGGCGCATCGAGGACGATCCGAGCTGGGGCATCGGCGAGATCCCCGACTCTGACCTGGTCGACATGGCCAAGGTCGGCGACGTCGTGCGGTATATCGACTCCCGCCGCACTGTGCCAGAACCCGACGGCGCCTCCGTCGATGTCGCCATTGCCTCCGACCACAACGGCACAGCTCTCAAAGACGCGCTCCGACGTCACCTGGAAGCCATGGGGCTGACGGTGCGCGATCTCGGCGTCGACAGTCACCTGGAGCCCGTGGACTTCCCCGAGTACGCTGAGGCAGTCGCACACCTTGTCGTCGACGGCCGCGCGGCCAGTGGGGTGCTCATCGGCGAGACCGGTGTCGGAATGGCCATCGCGGCCAACAAGATCGACGGCGTGCGCGCCGCCGCCGTCAGCGTCCCCCATACCGCCATGCTGGCTCGGCAGCACTACGACGCGAACATCCTTTGCCTCGGCGCACCGCTGCTCGGCGAGCGCATCGCGCGACTGTGCGTGGACGGATTCCTGACGACGCCATTCGAGCC
Organism: uncultured Pseudomonadota bacterium; assembly: GCA_937890335.1. Lineage (GTDB taxonomy): Bacteria > Myxococcota_A > Bradymonadia > Bradymonadales > CALBXO01. Next base: position 7,827 of record CALBXO010000287.1, read on the forward strand.
CGGCACCGACGGCCACCACCTCCGACAGCTCAAAGAGATCGAGGAGATGGAGAAGCGCCGCAGCTCCCGCAAATGACGACGATCAGCCACCCCGAACTGGAGCCGATCCTGAGTCCTGAACGCCGCGAAGACGCGACGTTCATGGAGCTCGCGCTGCAGCAGGCTCGCCGTGCGTACGGCCGCACGACCCCCAACCCCATGGTGGGGACCGTCATCGTGCGTGACGGCGTGGTACTCGGACGCGGCTACCACCGCCACGCCGGCCAGGATCACGGCGAGGTCGCGGCGATCAAGGACGCCCGAACCCGCGGCAACGACGTGCGCGGCGCCACCCTCTACACAAACCTCGAGCCGTGCTGCCACCACGCGCGCACCCCGCCCTGCACCGACGCTTGCATCAACGCGGGCATCGCGCGGGTGGTCTCGGGCATCGTGGACCCCAACCCCAAGGTCAGCGGCCAGGGCCTGTTCACGCTGTTCGACGCAGGCATTGAGGTCACGGTGGGCGTCATGGGCGACCGCTGCCGCGCCCTCAACGCACCCTTCATCACCCGGTTCACCAAGGGGAGGCCTCATGTGACGGTGAAGGTCGCGATGAGCCTCGATGGCCGGATCGCTACGCGAACCGGCGCCTCCTTCCCGCTGACGGGTGACCAGGCGCGCCGGCGCGTCCATGTCCTGCGCGACCGGGTGGACGCGATCCTTGTCGGGCGCCGCACCATCGAGTTGGACGACCCACGCCTGACCTGCCGGCTCCCGTTCGCGCTCGCCGGCGACAACGGCCCGCGCGACCCGGTGCGCGTCATCCTGGACCCCGAGCTGCGGTGTCCCCTGGATGCAAAGATCTTCCAACTCGTAGCCACAGGCGAGTCCCTGGCGACCACCGCCGTGGTGATCGCGGAGGACGCAAATCCAGACGCCGCCAAGCTCGCCGTGCTCGAGGGACTGCAGATCCAGATCATCCGCTGCCCGCGCGGCGAGAACGGAAGGCTCGACCTCCCTGCGCTGCTCAAGACATTGGCCGACAACGACCTCTCGGCCGTACTCGTAGAGGGTGGAGCGACCACCATCACCGAGTTCGTCGAGGCAGACCTCGTGGACGCGTGGATCGCACACGTCGCGCCGGTGCTGATCGGCGGCGAAGGTGCACCATCCCCCCTGGCCGGGCTCGGCGCCGAGAACCTGGCGGATGTACGGCGCCTGACGGGGATCCAGATGAGACAACTCGGACCAGACATAGAGCTGGCGGCACCAGTGATGGGCGATGTTTACGGGCTTGGTTGAGGAGACAGGCACGGTCCGCAGCGTGGACCGCACGGGCGACTCCTTTCGCGTGGTGGTGGACTGCAGCTTCACGGCCGAGTTGACCCCGGGCGAGTCCGTAGCGGTAGACGGCGCCTGCTTCACCGCCGTGAGTTGGGACGACAACGGGTTCGCGTTTGACGCAACCCCGGAGAGCCTGGACCGCACCACCCTGGCCGGAGTCAGCGCGGGGACCCGCGTGCACCTCGAGCGCGCCGCGCAGGTTGGCGGACGGCTCGGGGGCCATCTTGTGCTCGGCCACGTAGACGCCGTCGGCGACGTCGTCGCCCGGCGGGACGTCGGCAATGGAATCCTGTTCGAACTGCGCGCGCCGCCCGAGGTGGCGCGGTTCCTCGTGGACAAGGGCTCGGTCACCATCAGTGGGGTCAGCCTTACGGTCAACACCGTGTGCGACGAGGGGCAGGGTAGCCTGTTCACGGTCATGATCGTGCCTTTCACGGGCACCAAGACCAACCTGCTCGACCTCCAGCCTGGCGCGCGCGTCAACCTGGAGGCCGACATCATCGGGAAATACGTGCTCCGGCTGCTTTCGGGGCATGTGGACGGCGCAGGGCTCGACGTCGAGTTCCTGCGCAAGCATGGGTTTGCATGATGGGAAGGAACCTGCAGCTGGTCGCCGAGTCTGGGAACACCATCGAGCGCGTGGAGCGCTCCATTGAGGTCATCCGCAACGGCGGCATGGTCATCCTGGTGGACGACGAAGGGCGCGAGAACGAGGGCGATCTCGTCATGGGCGCCGACAAGGTCACCCACCAGGACATCAACTTCATGGCCAAGCACGCGCGCGGCCTGATCTGTCTGACGCTGACCGAAGAGCGACTGGACCAGCTGCAGATCCCGATGATGGTGCAGGACAACAGCGCGTCGTTGGGGACCGCCTTCACCGTGAGCGTCGAGGCGCGCACCGGGGTCACCACCGGAATCAGCGCCGCGGACCGCGCCCGCACCATCCAGGTGGCCGTCGCGCCAAACGCCGTGCCGGGGGACCTGGTTCGTCCGGGCCATATTTTCCCGCTCAAAGCGCGCGACGGCGGCGTGCTCGTCCGGACCGGCCAGACCGAAGGGTCCGTGGACCTGGCGCGAATGGCAGGCCTCACGCCGGCGGGCGTGATCTGCGAGATCATGAACGACGACGGGACCATGGCCCGCATGCCGGATCTCGAGGCGTTCGCCAAGGAGCACGACCTGATCGTCGTCTCCATCGCGGACCTCATCCAATACCGCCTGGCGCGGGAGAGCCTCGTGGAGAAGCTTGTGGACGCGCCGCTCCCCACCGCCTGGGGGGACGACTTCCACGTGGCGGTCTTCCGCAGCCTCGTGGACGGCGCGGAACATGTCGCGTGCTACCGCGGGACCGCCAACCCGGACGCGGAGACGCTCGTGCGGGTGCAGTACCACAACGTCGCCGCGGACGTGTTTCAGATGAACGGGGGCAACGACATCGCCAAGGTCTTCGAGGCGCTCAGCGAATCGGAAGCCGGCGTCTTGCTGTACATGTACCCCGACGAGTTCAGCCCCTACCGCTCGATCATGACCCACGTCGTGGGTCGAGACCGCAAGCGACCCGACGAGGTCAAGATCGCCGCCATCGACGCCGAGTCCGTCAACAGCGTCAACCCGGACTTTCGGGACTTTGGCGTGGGCGCACAGATCTTGAGCCAGCTCGGCGCCGGTAAGATCCGCCTCCTCACCAACAACCCGCGAAAGATCATCGGTCTGGAGGCCTACGGCATCCACATCACCGCGTACCAAGGCTACTGACATGGGCTACAAGGTCGTCGAAGGACAACTCGTCGCTACCGGCAAGCGGTTCGGCATCGTGCTGGGCCGTTTCAACAACTTCATCGGAGACCGCCTGCTCGAGGGCGCCGTGGACTGCATTGTCCGACACGGCGGCGCCCCCGAGGACATCACGGTGTACCGCGTGCCCGGCACATTCGAGCTCCCGCTCGTCGTCCAGAAGGCCGCCGCGACCGGACACCACGATGCGGTCATCGCCATCGGCGTGCTGATCCGCGGCGCCACTCCGCACTTTGACTACATCGCGGCCGAGTGTACCAAGGGCGTCGCCAGCGTAGCGCAGAACAGCGGCATCCCCGTGGCCTTTGGCGTGCTCACCTGCAACACCATCGAGCAGGCCATTGAGCGCGCCGGAACCAAAGCCGGAAACAAAGGGGTCGAGGCCGCCATGGCCGCCATTGAGATGGCCGACCTCGTCGCGAGGATTTGACCTTGGCCCACCCACGCAGCAAGAAGGCACGAGCCGGCCGCGAGTTGGCGCTGCGCGCCCTCTACGCCGGGGACCTGAGCGGCGATCCGCCGGCGAGCCTCGTTCAGACCGGCGCGGAAGCCCTGGGCGACCACGCCGCGCTGCCCCCCGGCGCCGCCGAGGCAGCGCTGGAACGCCTCAGCTCGCTGGTCACGCGCCGCGAGGAGGTCGATGCCGCGGTCCAGGCGGCCAGCCCACGCTGGAAACTGGGCCGGATGGCGGCCATTGATCGCAACATCCTGCGCCTTGGCGCGCTGGAGCTGCTCGAGGGCCAGACCCCTCCCAAGGACGTGATCTACGACTGTGTCGAGCTCGCCAAGCAATACGGCGACAAGGACACGTATAAATTCGTCAACGGCCTGCTCGACCAGATCTGCCGCGACCAGGGGATCGCCCTGTGAGTAGGTGGCTCCCTGCAGTTGTGATCGCAGTGGTGATGGCGCTGGCCGTCGGCTGCGGACCCCGGCACAACAAGGAAAAGAAGCGCGGGATCTACGCGGCCCCCAAGAACGCCCAGGCGGCAGCGTGGCGCTGGCCGGGCGAGAAGATCGAAGCGCGCGATGCCGGCGGCGTGGTGGCGATGCGCCTGCGGGTGCGCGGCAGCCGAATCCGGGCGTTCGGCCACAAGATGGTCAGCCTGGGTGATGTGCGCCGCGCGGGCGACGACTACCTGCTCAGCGACGCCGACGGCAACCGCGCCTTCCGCGTAAGCCGGGACGGCGGCGACGAGGCCGCCGCCGACACCTGGAACGTCTGCACCATCGCGAGACAGGCCCCCGCGGGGGAGCCGTCTCCCCCCTGCGAACCTACGCCATCGCGCCTCGTTGGGGGTGACACTGTGCAGATCCTGCACGCCGGCGAGGTGGTCGCGCAGGCTCGTTCCGAGGGAAATGGAGCCATGGTCGAGCGCAAGGACGACAGCTTTCGGCTCGAACGGCGCGCCGCAGACCGCTTTGATGTGACCGACGCTGGCGGGGGCGCCGGCACAATCGCTGGCGCGCAATCAGCCTTTGTGGCCGCCGCGATCATGGCGGACGAGGTCCCGCCGCTGGTGCGCGCCGGTTTTGTGGTGATCGTGGAAGATCACCACGGAAAATGGAGCCTGAGCCCGTAGTGCCCGTCGTAGTCCTTCCTGGCGGAGCGCCAATTCTGGATGTACGGGCCGAAGCACAGCTGCCCCGACTGGGTGTGCGCATTGAAAAGATCGTAGCTGACGTACTCGCTGTTGACCTTCAGCTCCAGCTCAAAGAACGGGACGGGCACCGTCGCCGTGTTCCTGCCCGCTGAGGGCTGCAGCGCAAAGTAGTGCTCGACCGCCCGCCGCGTCATCGTAAACTCGCGGGTGATCATGCCCGTGAGGGTACCCACATCGGGAACCTGCTCACCAAAGAACTGAAGCTGCATGGAGGGGACCATCGACGCGCTGCCCACATCCCCCAGCTGGAGATAGGTCGGCTGCTGCCGCTCCTGGGCGCTGGTGTAACCAGCCAGGAAGACCACGAGCAACCCCGCGAGGGCCGCCGCGATCCGGTGCCATTTCGTACTGTCCAAGGACCGCAAGTTGCGGCGTCCTCCGTGTTCAATCATGCAGCGAGCCAACCTACGGGTGCTCGGCGCCAACCACTCCTCATTGTACAAACGCCGAGGCGCCACGCAATCATTCCGGACGCGTGACGCCGCCGACGCCGCTCAATGCGGCGACTCTGGGGAGTTGGGGGATGGAACGCGGGAGAAAAGTGGCGACTCAGTCGCCCTCTTCAATCTCGAAGCCGTCGTCCTCGAGGAAGTCATCGTCCGCGTCGGGATCGACCTCCTCGTCAGACGAGAAGCCGAGATCTTCCGGATCGAACTCGTCCATGTCCGTCTCCAGGTCCAGCGCTTCCGCCAGACGCACGTAGAACATGTCCTCCGCCCGGTCGATCTCGCCGTTGGAGTCACGGATCGTGGCCACCATGACGAGCAACGCGCGCCGGTGGTCCTCGGGTTCGTCCGCAATTCGCTCCGCCGCCGCCTCGAGATCGAACTCTTCCGGATCGAACTCCTCGATTACCTCGTGGATCTCATCCGGGAGCTCGCCGTCTTCGATGAGCGCGTCTTCGAGCAGTTCGATGAGGGCATCCTCTTCGATGCCGTCCATTTCCCCGTCTGCGTGCGCCGCACCGAGTAGGATCTCGGCAGCGTGGATGAGGAACTCGTCGCTGGCCATTTCCACCATCAGCCTTCCTGGTCGCTGAACCCGTTAACCGCACGCGCAAGCGCGGCGTCCGTCAATTGATGTAATAGACCGACGATCCTTTGTCGGTCGCTTCCACGGAGTTCCAGGTCGCGAAGCGCCGCCTGGAGATCGGCACAGAACCGTGGGTCCCTCAGACGGGCCCCGAGATGCGGCGGAATCGCGTTGTCCTTGGCATAACCATGCACACGGAGCAGCCGAGCGTGTTCGGCCAACTCCACGACTGGCCAGACAAGGTCCAGCTCTGATTCTGAGACGATCGAAAGGCACCACGTGCGCTCCTGGCCCGCGTCGCCTCCGTCGCCACCGCAGGGGTCAGGGAAAAACCTGCTCGTCGCTGTCGATGTCGAACAGATACACGCATTCCTGCGGACAGTCCTGGGCGGCCGCCAGGATGGCGTCGTCGCCGTCCCACGGCTTGTCGAGCACCACCGCGATGTCCTCGTCATCCAAGGCAAATACGTTGGGGGCGCACTCGACGCAGGTGCCTGCACCGATGCATTCGTCACGGTCGACGTAGATCTTGTAGCCCATCTCTCCTCCTCTCGCCGTGCCACGTACACGGTCCGCTTTTACGAGTACGTCGTCAGAATCGTGGCGTCAACAAGGTTCTGAGCATGGGCGTAATCCAACGGGCGCACATCCGCTATTTGGGGAACTCGACCCCGTCAGGGAGGGGCGCCTTGCCTCCTTGTCGCGGGTCCCAGAGCTTGATGAACTCCGGGTACTTGCCGCGCATCTTCTTCACCTGGGCGCGCAATTTCTTCAGCGTGTGCAGCGGGATGTCGGTCTGCACCGCGCTGACGAGCCAATCGGGGAGACTGCCGCCGGGGTCCGCGTCCACCTGGTAGGTCACGCGGGTCTTGTCCCAGTCCAGCGCGGTCAGTTTGTAGAAACCCTCCAGCTGCGGCATTCGGACGACATCTGCGACCTCGCCCATGAGAGGGCTCTGGATGGACTTGAAACGGACCATCACCGTGCGCTTCTCCACATTCCAGGTGGCCTTGCTCCGAAGCACGACATCACGGTCGCTGACGGGCCACGGTGCGTCGGTGCGGTTGTAGATGACGCGCGTGACCTCATCGACCTGCTTGAGGAGTGTGGCCGTGTGGCAATTGTGCATCCAATCCGTGTTGCGCGGGGTGTCGTTGAGGACGGCCAGAATCTCGTAGAGGCTGGCGTCCACGACCCCCGTCCCGCGGAAGATGGGCAGGTCTTTGCCGTCCACCTCCTTCTTGGACACGGTGATGCCCTCGTCCTTCTTGATGACCTCCCAACCGCCGGCGTGAACCAGGGTTGGGAACGCCACACAGAGGATGGCGAGCGCGGCGGGAAGCGCGACGAGGTGGGAAGTTCTCATATTGTCCTTGGGGCGACTTCTCTCGGGTCGGATCGGGCCAGGCCACCGAACCGTAGCAAAGCCGTGAGGCGAGTTCAATTGGCGCGCTCGCCGCTTGACCCGGCTCAGACCCTGACGCCACAATGCCCACCATGACGGAGTCCAAGGTCGGCGCTGTGCTCAGACAGCAAGTCGCGGAGGGTCAGCGCGCTGACGACCTCGGACCCATCGATCAGCTCACCGATGAGCAACTGTTGGAGCGCTACGGCCCGTTCATGAAGCGCATCGTCTCCGAGGTGTGCCGGATGTGCTCTCTGCGCGACAGCCAGACGCGGGACGACATGGCCGCCGACGCCCGCCTCGGCCTTCTCACGGCGGCGCGCGCCTACGAAACCCGCCCCAATGCGCGGTTCTCGACCTACGCCTACTACCGGGTCAAGGGGGCCGTCGTGGACGGGCTGCGCAAGAATGGACTGCTGCGTCGTAAGAGCCGGGCCCGCGCCGACGTGGAGCTCGGTGCGACGCTCGTTCGTGAGGCCGCGGTGGAGGAGCCTACGGTTCGGCCCGACTACGGCCTGCGACTGGACCGCGTCGACCGAACCGTCGTCTCTACCGGTATGGCCTGGCTGCTCGTGCAGACCACGGCGGTGCGCGCGGAACAGAACGAGCTCGAATTGAGGCCATCTGGGCGCTACATTCAGGCCGAAACCGCCGCATTGATCGGAGACATCCTGGGCTCGATGCCGGCGCAGGAGCGGGAGCTTCTGGTCGGCATCTACTACAAGAATCAATCGTTGGCCGACGTCGCAGCTGGCGTAGGAATGTCGCGCTCCTGGGCCTGCCGCCTCCACGCCCGAGCCCTCGAACGTCTGGCGGCAATGATGAAGGCGCGTCAATGATCCAGAACCTGGTACCCCCGACCCAAAGTCCTGCCCTGGTCTGCGCTCGCGCCAGCGCGCGGTCCGTCGCCAAGGTCCTCCTGGGCCTGCTGTGCGTCGCAGCGATCGGCGCGTGCGACAACAAACCCGCGCCCGAACCTCCGGCTGTGCAGTCCCCCGATGACGGTCTCAAGCCCGTCAAGCTCGAAGAGGTCCCCAGCGCCAGCCGCAGGCTCGTCATCCTCGCCCCGAACCTGACGGAGATCGTCTTCGCCCTTGGCGCCGGCGACCGGGTCATCGGAGTCAGCGACTACGCGACCTACCCCCCGGAGGTGGAGGACCTGCCCCGGGTCGGCGGGCTGCTCAACCCAAACCTTGAGCGCGTACTGGAGCTCAAACCCGACCTTGTCCTGCTGCACGCCTCCAACAAAGAGCTGGCCTTCAGGCTGCGCAAGCTCGGCCTGCAACCGCGCATGTTCTCGGCCGACAGTGTGGAGCAGATCTACAAAGTCATTCTCCGCGTGGGCCAGGCGATCGGCGCCGATCTCGACGCGGGCGCTCTCGTCACGGGCATGAAACGGGAGCTGCTGGAGGTCGCGGCCCCCAAGGATGCGCCCCGCGTCAAGGTCCTGCTCGTGGTGGGTCGCAGCGACGGCACGCTCCAGGGCCTGCGCAGCGCTGGCCCGGGCTCGTTCCTCCACGAGCTTGTGGAGCTCGCAGGCGGTGAGAACATCGCCGCGGGCACGGGCAAGGCCTGGCCCGAGCTGAGCAAGGAGGCATTGGTCGCCGCTGCGCCCGACGTGATCATCGAGTTTGCGCCGGGCGCCAAGGACGACGACGCCAAGGCGCTCCTGCCGTGGGGCGCGCTGCCCAACGTGCCGGCGGTCAAGAACGGTCGCATCCATCGCCTCAAGGACGACCACCTCCTGATCCCCGGCCCGCGGATCGTGACGACGGCCCGCGACATCCGCAGCGTGCTCGACGACGCGCGTCCAACTGGCGAACCCTGATCCACGGGTTGACCCCGCGGCATCCAGCGGCGACAAACGGGGCCCATGAACGAGTACCTGCGCTTGATGCGCCACGTGCGCGAGCACGGCACGCGAAAAGAAGACCGCACGGGCACCGGAACGCTGAGCGTCTTTGGCTGGCAGTCGCGCTACGACCTGCGCGCCGGGTTCCCGGCGGTGACAACCAAGAAGCTGCACTTCCGGTCCATCATCCACGAGCTGCTCTGGTTTCTGGCGGGCGACACGAACGTGGCCTACCTCAATGAGCACCGGGTGACGATCTGGGACGAGTGGGCGGACGCAAACGGCGATCTGGGTCCCGTCTACGGCAAGCAGTGGAGGTCCTGGCCGGCGCCGTCTGGGCAGGCCATTGATCAGCTGGCCCAGGTCATCGAGCAGATTGAGAGCAACCCCAACTCGCGCCGGCTCCTCGTGAGCGCCTGGAACGTGGCCGAGCTGCCGCGCATGGCGCTGTACCCCTGCCACGTCATGTTCCAGTTCTACGTGGCGGATGGCGCGCTGAGCTGCCAGGTCTACCAGCGCTCGGCGGACATCTTCCTCGGCGTCCCGTTCAACATCGCAAGCTACGCCATCCTGACCCATATGGTGGCGCAGGCTTGCGGCCTGGGTGTGGGGGATCTTGTGCACACCCTCGGCGACGCGCACCTCTACCTGAACCACCTGGAGCAGGCCGACACGCAATTGGCGCGCAGTCCCATGCCTCTTCCGACGCTGGAGCTGAATCCGGATGTCCGCGACATCGACGGCTTCAGCTACGAGGACATCCGCGTCGTCGGTTACACCAGCCACCCACGGATCGCAGCCCCCATCGCGGTGTAACATGACGATCGTGACACTGATCGCCGCCATGGGACGTGATCGGATCATCGGCGCCAAGGGCGGCATGCCGTGGAAACTCCCCCGGGAAATGCGCCATTTCGTCCGGTCGACCCGCGGCAAGCCCATCGTGGTGGGTCGGACCACCTTTGCCTCCTGGGGCGGGCGCGCGTTGCCGCACCGAACCAACATCGTCCTCACGCGCAACCCAGACTACCAGGCGCCCGAGGGGGTGCATGTGTGCGGGGGACTAGACGAGGCGCTGGATCTCGTCAGAGACGACGCGGAAGTCATGATCTGCGGCGGGGCCGTCGTCTATCGTGCGAGCCTTCCTCGCGCGCAGAAGATGATCTTGACGCACATCGACGCCACGTTCGATGGCGACACGCGCTTCCCGGATTGGGACCCCGAAGTGTGGCTCGTGGAGCGCGAAGAGACGTTTCCAGCGGACGAGGACAACACGTTCGCGTACACGATTCGCTGGTACGTGCGAAAGCTGACGCCGCAAGCGAGCACGGAGCTTGCATAGCCCGCCGCCGACACTCACTTTCCCAACGGCAAAACAGACATTCAGGCTGGAGATACACCCATGAAACGAATTCTCGCATTGTGCTTCGCAGGAGCTCTGCTGGCGTCCATCGGATGCGGCGACACGCAGGACACCTCCGGCGACGACTGCAACCCCGGGTTTGCTGACTGTGCCGGCAACAACGGCGGCAACAACGGCGACAACAACGGCGGCAACAACGGCGCGAAC
>CALBXO010000288.1 GCA_937890335.1 uncultured Pseudomonadota bacterium
CGAGACAGGGGCGCCCACGGTGAGGGGGCGCAGCCAAGGCGACGGGAGAATTTGTCAACACCCTGTCAGTGGGCCGTGTGCACTGGGCTGCAAGTAGCGCCCCTTGACGCCGCGGCCCAGGTCTTCAATGCCCTTGCGGGCCAGCGTCTGCGCGCACCGGCCGCAGCCCCCAATCGGGGACCGCGACCGGTTGTCACCAGAGGTACGGGGTCCAGGCGTCCGGCTGGACGTAGTCACCGCGGGTTCTCGCGGCGGGGAGCCAGTACGGCGTGAACGGCTCTCGGTTGAGCTCCATGCCGGCCTGCTCCGGGGTCCGGTCGGCCTTGACCTGGTTGCACCGCTGGCACGAGGTCACGATGTTGGTCCAGTTGGTGGGACCGCCGTGACTGCGCGGGATGATGTGGTCCAGCGTCAGCAGCGCAGTCGGGAACTGCTGGTTGCAGTATTGGCAGACGTGCTCGTCCCGCGCGAACACGTTGCGCCGGCTGAATCGGATCCGCGGTCGCCGCCACGGGGCGCGGGACAGCAGACGCACCACAGCGGGCTGCGGGTGGTCTCTACGGGCACTGCGGATGGCCTTGCCGTAGTTGACCAACGACTCCACCTTCTCCAGGACGAGAAGCGTGATCGCCTTTCGCCAACTGATGACGCAGATGGGCTCATAGGTCGCGTTGAGCAACAGTGTCGGGTTCATCGGTCCGCTCTGAATCTACTGTTCTTCCTTCGCAGCAACGTTGGCACCAAAAGACAAAAAGCCCGGACACAGGGTGACCGGGCTTCGTCTCCTCGCGGGTGGCGAGGATGCCTAAATGGCAACGAAATGCAGTCTGCCCGGCGCTCTGCGCGTGCGCACTTGTTCCTTGGTGGAACCAGCCAGGCTGTGCAATTTCGTCCGAAGCATCGAGTCTCCAGTGCGGCGAGGGGGGCATTGCCGCCCGCCCTGTGGGCCTCCCGCCGACTTGCAAGTCAAGGTAGGTCGGGCCTGCGCGATGTCAACACCCGGTCTTTGAGCATCGCCTTCTTGCGCCGCTTCATTCGGGCGATCTCGTCGCTGTGGAAGACGCGGTCGCCCGGCTTTGGATCCGCGCGCGGCGACTTGTTCATGATACTGATGAGGTACTCCGAGTGGGGCAGTCCGAAGAAATGTCCAATCTCGTGCGCGAGTGTCAGCTCCCATGCGATGCTACTGAGTAGGATCCACCGCTGGCTGCGGTTGGCGCGGTTGCGCCAGTGCACGCCGTTGATCTCGCCCGGGTCGTCCACATTGGCCAGGTGCTCCACGATGAAGACGTGGATGCTGCCGCGCGCCCAGGCCCCGCCGATTGCGTCGCGCTGGGCGCGGGTGTTGGTGGACGCGTAGGACGCCGGCAGCTTGCGGAAGGGCGCGACGCGGAAGAACCCCACGCTCACAGGTTTGAACAGGCGGTTCGCGTGCGCGATTTGTGCGTCCAACCACGCGGCGTCCACTACGGGCGTGCCGTCTTTATGGACGACGTGCGTCACGAGCTCAAAGCAGTGTGTTCGGTCTTCGGGACAGGCGGCGGCGGGCACGGCCCAGCAGAGGGTCAGACAACCCGCGACGACCATCAGCGTCCGTCGAGCGGTGGCGCCAAGGCCCGTGCGGCCGCGCCTGGGACGCACGTCAATCCTGCGGCAGCGGGGTGCCGCAGGCGCCGCAGAACTTGAAGCCCCACGGGTTGATCTGCTTGCAGCTGATGCACTCGCCCGGACGCCGGTTCATGGGCAGGGTCGGTGGGTGCACCTCCGACGTAGTGGCGGTCGAGACCTCGGGGTCTACATGCGGCGAGTCCAGCGTGCTCGCGTCCAGCCGGTGCAAGATGTCCAGGGCGTCGGAGGCCGACGCCAGGCGCTGGGAGAGCGGTTTTGCGGTCGCGCGGACGATGAAGTCGCCAAACGGGTGCCGCTCGAGCCACCCGGGAATCCCGACGCTGTGGGGCCCGAGCTGGAGGTTGATGATGGCCGGGAGGGAGCCTCCGCGGTAGGGGTTGGTCCCGGTAAGGCACTCGAAGATCACCAGCCCAGCGGCGTAGATGTCCGACTGCGTGGTCAGCCCGTCACCCATCAGCTGCTCCGGCGCCATATACGCCAGCGTTCCGTGCACCTCGCCCGTGCGCGTCAAAGAGACATAGTCGAGATCCCTGTACCCCTCGAGCAGACCGGCGATCCCGAAGTCGAGCACGCTCAGTCCGCGGTACCCGGTGCCGGGCCGGACCATGATGTTGTCCGGCTTGATGTCGCGGTGCACCACGCCGACGCCATGGGCGCCACGCAGCGCGCCAAACAGCTGCAAAGCGAACGAGTGGGCCTCGGTGGGGGACAGGGCGCGCTCGCGCTCCAGGACAGCGCTGAGCGTCCAACCCTCCACGAACTCCAGCGCCGCGTAGAACGTGCTTTCGTCGATTGTGCCCGCCGCGACAAAATGCACGATGTTCTCGTGGTCCAGACGCTGGACGACGTCGACCTCCCGCTCGAACCTGCGGCGGTAGTTTGATGCGCGCGCTGAGTTGCGGGCCGCGTCGGGGGCGAGCACCTTGACTGCGACGTTGGCGCCAGTCGTCAGATCGCGCGCGCGGTAGATTACCGCGCTGCCGCCAGCGCCGATTTCCTCGGCGATCTCGAACCGGTTGTCGAGTACCTGGCCTGTCTCAAACTCAAAAGATGCTGTCATGGTCGTTCTACCCCGTTGTAAACGAGGTCTTGCGGTCCAACAAGCTCTCCGCTAAAGAGTGCGCGCCCGTGGGGGTGTGGAAGAGGGGATTGGATATGAATGGTCTTAGATGGATTGGTCTGCCCGTGTTGCTCGTGTGTGCGCTCGCCTGTGGCGGCGACGACGACGGAAACGCGGCGAACAATGGCAACAATGGCACGCCCAACAACGGCACGCCGAACAACGGCACGCCGAACAACGGCGATCCCAACAACGGCGATCCCAACAACGGCACGCCCAACAATGGCGATCCGAACAACGGAATGCCAAACAACGGTGATCCCAACAACGGGCAGGTCGTGGATCCGGGTGATTATCCGGACGGTGAGTATGCCACTGGCATCCTGGTCGCGCCGCTCAACGCGGTGTTACCGTTCAAGATGGACCTGGAGACGCGCGACAACGGCGATGGGACGGGAACGATCCTGACGCTGGGACTGAGCGCAGTGGCGTCCGACGGCACGCCCAGCGACGTGCTGGCGACCTCGACGGACGTGGCCATCGACGCGGATGGCAACTTTGCCGCCGCGTTCCCCGGTACGACGCTGCCCGCCGAGTTTTCGCCGACCATGAGCGAGGTGGTTCTGGACGTGACCTTCGAGGGCACCATCGAGAGCAACACCTTCTTTTGCGGCGCAGTCACGGGCCTGATTGTGACTTTCGACATCCCGCTGGACGGCAGCAGCTTCGCCTCCGTTCCGTGGGCTGACCGCGTCGAAGACTACCAGGGCAGCTGTGAGGGCGGGGTCGAGGACATCCCTCGGCTCACTGTGGAAGAGTGCCCCGTGCTGACCGCCGGCGACAACGCAGGCTTCATGTCGGGCGGCAACGAGCGTGACTTCGAGGCCATCCTGCCCGAGGACTACGACGCAGACTCCAGCTACGGACTCGTGGTGATTTTCCACGGGCGTGGAGGTACGCGGCAGGAGTTTGTGGAGGGAACACCGCTGGTGTCCCTGGCCACCGAGCTCGGCCTGATCATCGTCGCGCCGCAGGGCCTGGACCAGGGTGGTAGCGCCGGCTGGGACGTGCTCAACGACGAGAGCGCGGACATCGCCCTGTTTGACGACATCGTCACCTGCGCGAGCAACACCTGGTCTGTGGACAACGCCCGCATCCACGCCGCCGGTCACAGCAACGGGGCCCTGTTCACCGGTGTGCTGTCTGCGACGCGCGCCGAGGTCCTCGCGGGCGTAGCGCCCGTGTCTGGCGGGCTGTTCTTTGCCTACACTGACCCGGAGGTCAAAGTGCCGGCGCTGGTCAGCTGGGGCGGCGACGAGGATTTTGCGTTCGATCAAGACTTCGAGCTGCTCGCGCAGACTCTCATCGCTGCCTACAAAGACAACGGCCAGTTTGTGATCGGCTGCAACACGCGGCTTGGCCACGAGTTGGAGCCTGATTTCTGGCCCTGGATGCTCCAGTTCTTTGTCGACCATACCGGCCGGGCGACTCCCTACGGAGACACGCTGCCGGAGATCTATCCCGATTACTGCGAGATTCAATGATGAATACGAAGACGATTTTTTGCATCGCGAGTGTCGCGGTGGCGATGCTCGCAGCTCCGGTGCACGCTCAGGTGCTGCGGTACGCGGACACGTCCCAGGGCGCGCTCGCAATCACTGGCAACACGCTGGGGCTCTCCAAGGAGACCGGAGCCAACGGCCCCGGTACGCGGGACGCCATCGGCACGTTCATCAGTCTGGTGCCAGGGGCGCGGGACAATGCGCCGGCCAACGTGAACAACCCGTGGCCTGAAGGCACCACGAACGCATGGCGCCAAAACGGCTCGCGCGCTCGCCTGGACCTCCCTGACGGGGCGGCGATTCGCTATGCCGAGCTCGTCTGGGCCGGCTCCTACGCCTATGGCGCTGAAGACGTGTCGGCCCTGTTGGACACGCCGGTCACCATCGAGGCTGGCGGCGAGTCCATGCTGGTCACGCCGATTGAAGCCACCGCCCAGACCCTGGATGGGACCGCGAACAACGGCCAGTTTCCGGTTCGGTACTATATGCGCTCGGCGCCCGTGACGTCCTTTGTGCGCGTGCACCAGGGCGGCGAGTACCGCGTGAAGGGCGTGCCCGGCACGCAGGATGAGGCCATCAACAGCCTCAACGCGGCGGGTTGGACGCTCGTTGTCGTGTACGAGCACGAAGACGAGCCCGCCCGCAACCTGTCTGTGTTCCTCGGCGGCTCCTTCGTGGACGAGAACTCCCGGCAGGACTACCAGGTGGGCGGCTTCTGCACCCCTCCGACCGGTCCGGTCAACGGACGCCTCGTCATCAGCGCCGTGGAGGGTGACGCCAACCTGGACGGGGACGAGCTCCTCATCGCCGATCCAGCGCAGGTCGATATCCTCGGTCCCCTGGCGTTTGAGAGCGTCTCCGGGCCCAACAACCCAGCCAACAACTTCTTCGCCGGGCAGATCAACGGCGACAACGGTGAGCTCGACGAGCGCGGTAGTTTTGGCCGTGTGAACCACAACGCGCGGACCGCGACCAATGTCTCGGGCGGGCGGCAGGGGTGGGACCTGACGAATGTACCGCTCACCGGCGGCGTCCTCGGACAGCTCGACAACGGGCAGACCGAAGCGGTGGTCCGGGCGACCGGCGAGGGCGACTCCTACTACCCGACGCTGGTTGCGCTCCAGATCGACGTGAACGCTCCTGAGTTCGTGCTGTCGTCTTCCAGCGCGGTCTCCACCAACGTGGCGACGCAAGGCGAGACGGTCACGTACACGGTCCGCTTTGACAACCAGGGCCGTGCGGACGCCGACGACGTCGTGATGCAGATGCCGTTGCCCGCGGGGATGGAGCTGACCCGCTTCCGTCTGGACGGTCGCGACGGCGATGTCAACGGAGGCAACGTCGTCACCGCTGACCTCGCCAGCGGAGTCGCCGTGGGGGATGTACCGCTCGGCGACGCCGTGATCGCCACCATCGATGTGCGCATCGCCGACCTCCCGGACGAGCCGGCGCCGGCCGAGTTCCGCACCCAGGCGAGCTGGAGCTTCACCTACATCTCGTGCCAGGGCACGCCGCCCGTCGACGGCGACGAGCGCAGCAACGAGCAGACCGTGCGTTCGCCGCGGCTCAACATCGACCTCGACGCTGCCGCGCAGCCCAATGGTGCCGTTCGCTACACGGCGACCGTCACGAATACGGGCGAGGCGGACACCGACGACGCGTCGCTCAGCGTGGAGCTGCCGGCCGAGGGCACGTACCGCACCGGAACGACCACCCTCAACGGCAGCCGCGTCAACGACGAGAACGGCAATATGCCCTACGCCGACGGCTCCCCCATCAACTCCCCGAATGAAGGGACGGGCGAGATCGCGGTGGATGCCCAGGCGATCATTGTCTGGGAGGTTGAGCTCGCCGGTGGTGCCGGAACCCGCGCCCGCACGGAGGCGTCTGCCGACCCCGACGGTGCCGGCCCTGCCCCCGCGGTGACCGCCGTCATCGAGGTGGAGATCGGCGAGTGTGGCGACGGCCGCATTGGGGACCTCGAGGAGTGTGACGACGGCAACACAGCCAATGACGACGGCTGCAACTCCGCCTGTGTGGTCGAGGATGGCTGGGCCTGTCATGACGAGCCGAGCAACTGCGATATGGACACCGACGGTGACGGCCTCAGCGACGAGTACGAGGACGAGCGCTCCATGACGGACCCGAACGACCCGGACACGGACGACGACGGCCTCACCGACGGCGTCGAGGTGCTGGGCGAGAACCCGACGGACCCGCTGAATCCCGACACCGACGGCGATGGCCTCTGCGACGGACCCGCGTCGGTGGACGATTGCTCGGCCGGTGAGGATGTGGACGCCGACGGCGTTCGCGACCCGAACGAGACGGACCCGAACGACCCGGATACGGACGACGGTGGGATCAACGACGGCGTCGAGGTGGACCGCGGCACCGACCCGCTGGACCCGAGCGATGACCTGCCGACCGAGGAGGACGACGACTCGGACAACGACGGCCTGACCGACGACGAGGAGCGGGTCATTGGCACAGATCCGAATGACCCGGACACGGACGACGACGGCCTCATCGACGGCGTGGAAGTCAACGGCGACAACCCGACCGACCCGCTCGACCCGGACACGGACGACGATGGCCTCTGCGATGGGCCTGGCACCGTGCCGGAGGATTGCCACTCTGGCGAGGACCTGAACGCGGATGGTGTCTGGGATCCGGACGAGACGAACCCGCGCGACTTTGACACCGACGACGGCACCGTCGGCGACGGTGTCGAGGTGGACCGGGGCACGGATCCGCTGGACCCGTCCGACGATGTACCGGCCAACAGCTCGGGTCTCGTACGCGGCAGCACGTTCCTGGAGTGCGCCACAACCTTGCGGTCCGGTGGCAGCAGCGTTCTGCGCTTCCTGCTCCGCCGCTAGGCCCGTGTAGCGCATTGGCCGACGAGGCCACGGGAGTCAATGTGCTACCTGCTCCTGGTTCCGGGCAGGTCCTCGGATACGACTCGACGGAATCGGGGCCGCCCCTTGGTCCCGAATGGATTGGGCCCAGGTTGGGCCCTCTGCCCTTGGCAGGGCTGCGGCACGACGGCTACGGCCGGGAGCGGGCAATTGAGCGCCACCATGACCGGGAAGATACGGACGCCCGACTTTCTCGTCGTTGGGGCGCAGAAATGCGGGACGTCCTGGCTCTACCAGACCCTCGGCCAGCACCCCGAGATTTTTACGACGACGCCGAAGGGTCTCTACTTCTTCAACAGCGCTGAGGGGTACGCCAAGGGCTGGGATTGGTACCTGAAGCACTTTGAGGGCGCTGGCGACAAAGTGTCCGCTGGCGAGTTCACACCGAACTACTTCTGGACCACCGCGCCAGAAGGCGCGATCGACGGCCTGACGATCCCGCAGCTGACCCACAGGCACCTGCCGGAGGTCCGGCTGATCATCACGCTGCGCGATCCGGTGGACCGGGCCGTGTCGGCCTATTATCACCACATCAAGGCGCAACGGGTCAGGCAGACGCAACGCCTCACCGAGGTCCGGGACCAGCACGGCATCCTCTCCATGGGCTTCTACGACACGCACCTGAGCGCGTGGCTGGACGCGTACCCGCGAGAGAAGATGCTGATCCTTGTCTACGAGGACGAGATCCAGGCCAACCGCACCGAGACGCTTCGGCTGGTGCACCGCTTCCTGGGCGTGGATGAGGGATTCAAGACCCGTTTCTCCAGCTACCGCTACAACGCCCGAGCGAGCCAGCTGTCGATGCGACTTGGGCCGCGGGCGCCGCGTCTGGCGCGTCTGGCAGACCGGGTCCTGCCTGGGGCCATCAAGAACCACGCGCGTTTTCAGATACCCGTTCATGACTACGAGCTTGCCGCGCTCCGGGAGATCTACGCCCCCCATAACGCGCGGCTCTCCGAGATGCTCGGGCGGTCGCTGCCGTGGTGATGCGCGCGTCGCTCAAGAATCGGGTCAGATCGCTCTACCGCCGCGGACTGCGCGCGAGCGCCGTCGGCGATGGCGTGGTGCTGATGTTCCACAGCATCCCCACCGCCCAGGCCATCGACGACCGGCTCATCCCCAACCCCTCCATGGAGTCCTCGCCGCGCTTTCTGGAGCAGGTCATCGACCACTTTCAGGCCCAGGGCTACTCCTTCGTCTGTCTCGATGCGCTGGCCGAACGCGTGCGCGGAGGCCGGCGTGGCGAGCGCTTTGCGTGTGTGACGTTCGACGATGGGTACCGGGACAACCTGCTGTGCGCGCACCCAATTCTGGCGGAGCGCGGCGTGCCCTACACCGTTTTTGTCATCACAGGTTTTCCCGATGGCGCGGTGGTTCATTATGGCGCGATCACCCACCACTGGGTGGCGAGCAGCGACGTGCTGCGGATACGGCTCGGGGGCCGGCTCCATGTGCTTCCGGCGGGCGGCCAGGACGAGAAGATCGAGTCGCTCCGGCGTCTGCGTGCGCTGATCAGCGGGTCGCTAAAGGGGTCCGAGATCAAGGGGTTCCTGGAGGACATGGGTGCCCCGATGGGACAGCACACGCTGAGCTGGGCGGAGCTGGCGGAGATGGCGCAGCATCTGTTGGCGACGATCGGCGCGCACACGATCAATCATCCAAAGCTGACCTCGTTGGACGCTACGGCGGCCCGGCGGGAGATCGAGGGCTCGAAGCACCGCCTCGAAGAGGTGCTCGGCCAGCCCGTGCGGCACTTTGCGTATCCGTTCGGCGCGGCGGGGGCACGCGAGTTTGGGCTCGCGCGGGCGGCGGGTTTCGAGACCATGTCCACGGTCAAGCCCGGGCGGATCGCGGTGGGGCGGACGGATCTGGCAGCCCTGCCGCGGGTGAGGGCGGAGAACGGGCGCCTGGATCTGCTGGAGACGGGTCTGGCGGCGCTCAGAACCCGGTGACTCCCCGTGCCACCGGCCCGGCTGCGGCGTAACGCGCCTTGGAGGTCCCTCCCGCCACCGTCAGAGAGGCGTTGGGTGCACGGTCAGTTCGGCGCAAAGCCGCGCAGCCGCCCGACGGCGTAGGTGTCGGTGGCGACGTTGGAGCCGTCGGCGAGCTCGTACTCCAGCAGTCCACAACCGTCTGCGACGCAGTCAAACCGGCCCGTATGGGCAATGGAGGCCCAGTCGGCGCCGCGCAGCCAGGTGCGCTGCCAGCCGGCGGCGTCGGTGTCGATCTCCAGGAGCGCGTCACTGGCAATGACCATGCGCCCATCTGCGCTCCAGCCAACACCGAGAACCGGGTGGTCGCTCGGGCTCAAGGTGCGGGTCTTCGAGCCGTCTCTCGACCAGAGAGTCAGCGTCCCGTTCCTCCCCCCCGCGAGAAGCTGCTTGCTGTCCTTCGACCACGCCAGGGCGGTGATGGCGCCCTTGTCGGCTGCGGCCAGGCGAGTGGCCTTCCACGTGTCGGTCTGGACCAGGGTGACCGTGTGGTCCCAGGATCCCGTGGCGAGCAGCTGCCCGTCGGGTGAGAAGGCCACGACGCTGACATTGTCTGTGTGTCCTGTGAACTCCGCCGCGAGTGCGCCTGTGCTCGCCTCGACCACCCGAACCGTGTTGTCGCGACTGCCGGTCGCAATCCAATTGCCGTCGGGGTGGACCGCGACGGTGACGATGTCCCGCTTGTGCCCGTCGTACCGGCGCCAGTCGCCCTCGCCGTCGGAGACGAGCAATTGGTTCTTGTCTGCGGCGGCCATCCGCGCCCCCGGTCCCAGCGCAATCGCCTGCAACGCGCCTTGGAACGGCCGCCGCTCGAGCAGGCCGCCGCCATCGAGTGACCAGACCTCCACGTCGCCGTTGGCGACCACCGCGACAGCGCTGCGGTCGGGCGCCGCGGCCAGATGCTGGACGCCGCTGACCGGAATGGTGCCGGGGCTGCGGTGGGCCGCGATGTCCCAGAGGAAGACGGGTCCGCGGGCGGGCGCAACGACGGCAAATTTGCCTCGGTATGTGACGGTCATGTCGCGCAGTGGGGTGGCGGCGCGGACGTCCGGGCGCACCGCGCGAAACGGAGGTGCGTCAAACGCCAGGCTGCGGAGATCCACGGTGGGAGGAGGGCCCTCGGGCGCGGAGGGCGCCTCGTTGTTCCACGGCCTGGTGGCGAGGAATGCCAGCAGCGCGATGACGACCACTCCGCCAGCCACGGCGAACACCCTGGGCCAGAAGCGGGGCCCGTCCGTCCGGGCGTCATCGGCGGGGCGTGCCGGCGGTTGAAGGGCGCGCCTTACGCCCCGCGCCGGGACAGCGGGTCTGTGCACGCCGACCACCACGCGGCCCTCGACGCCCTCGCCGCGCACGTCCTCGGCCGCGGCCGCCAGGAGCTGGAGGACCTGGGTGGAGGTGCCTGGTCTGCGGTCTGGCTGTGTGGACAAGAGCGTAGCGGTCAGCGCGTCGAGCTTGGGCGCAATTTCCTTGAGCTCCGGGCGCAGCAGGCTGGGCGCGGGGCCTGAGGAGCGCTTGCGCTTCTGCTGCTGGCTCACAATGGCCATCATCGCGGCGGTGGAGTTCTCCGTGTCCAGAGGTCGGTACGGGGGGTGGCCCGTCAACAGGAAGTGGGCCAGCGCGCCGAGTTGGTAGAGGTCGAGTCTGGCGTCGATGGTGTTTCCCGGCTCGAATTGTTCGGGGGCCATCCAGATGGGGGTGCCGACAACGCGGGACAACTGCTGCGCGCTCGTGCTGGGTCCGAGCACCTTGGAGATGCCAAAATCGATCACGCGCACGCCGCCGTCGGCGTCGAGCAACACGTTGTCCGGTTTGAGGTCGCGGTGAAGGACGCCGCATTGATGCGCGGCGCCCAGCGCAGCGGCCACCTGTTGGCACACCGCGATGCAACGCTGGGGCGAGAGCAGTGAGTGGGGCGCGGCCACGCGCTGCCACAGAGACTTGCCCTCCACCAGCTCCATGAGGAGGAACAAGCGGCCATCGTCGAGCCGACCTACCTCGTGAAATGCCACCAGGTTCTCGTGGCGAATCTCCATGAGTGCCGCGACTTCTTGCATGAAGCTGCGCTCGTAGGCGGGGTTGCCGGTCACCTCGGGCTTGAGGACCTTCATGGCCAGTCGGCGGCCGATGAGCGTGTGGTGGACCTCGTACACGCGGCCAAACCCGCCGCTGCCGAGGATGCGGCGGACCTCGTATTTGTTGCCGTCGACCACCTGCCCCAGCAGGCTGTCACGCGGCCAGCCGCCCCCGGCGAGCTCGACGTTGCCGCAATTGGGGCATCGCGGAGACTCCTCGTCGTCAATGTGATTCCAGCACGCTGGGCAGTAGGCGTTCATGGGGCGGTCGTCGCGGGTGTTTCTCCATAGTGTCGGAGAATTCGGCGGGAGACCAAAATTGTCTCCGCCCGGAGGGGCATTTCTTGACGGTGCCGGGTCCCGCGCGAGGATGACAGTCGCCAGGATGGCCTTCCCGCGCGTGTACCTCGCGCGGGTTGAACCCGTGGAGCAAGGATGCCCTACGATACAGTGCGCGACTTCTGCGCGTTTCTCGCCGCCGAGATCGAGACCGACCGCCCACTCGCAGGTGTCCTGCCCGTGGGCGGGGACGACGAGTACGCGCCGCCGGAGCTCGTGGAATTCGAGCACATGGGTGAGCGAGGGAGGGTCTACCAGGCCGCCCAGCTGCTCCTCGAGCTGCTGACCCATGAGGCTGCAGGCCCCGAGCCCGTAGTCCCGGCGACCGTCCCGGAACCGCTGCGCGAGGTCTTTCACCGCGCTCTGGCCCGGAACTTCGAGGACCGCCCGCGTGACGTATCTGTCTTCCTGGAACAGCTGCGGGAAGTGCTGCCGCACCTGAACCCCCTGCGCCAGGCGTGGACCGTCGCGCTGGCGCGTTGGCGTCATGCGCCGGACGACCGCGACCTGGAGGAGGAGCTGATCGACGCCGTGGCCGTCGCTGGGCAGTGGGACGAGCTCCTGGCCGAACTGGACGACCGCCGCGTGTCCCACCGGACCCCGGTGCTCTGGTTGAAGGCCCGTGTGCTCCACGACTTCAAACGGGACCCGGCCGGGTCTGAGGCGGTCCTGCAGGAGCTTGTCGGCATCGGCAGCCGCGACGGACTCGACAAGCTCGCCGGGTTGTATCGGTACCAGGAGCGTTGGCGGGACCTGGAGTCACTGCTGGCCAATCACGCGACTGATTTTGACCTCCTGGTCGAGCTCGGAAAGCTCCAGGCTACGCTCGGGCTGCGCCGCCGGGCGATGCGCACGCTGCGTTCGGCGCTGTCCAAGCGGCCCGACGATCCGCTGGCAGCCATCCCGCTGGCGCGTCTGCAGCGGGGACCCTCGCACCCCGCGCTGGCGCGTCCTCGCCGCCGTCATGTCCTGCTCCTCGCCGGGCTCGTGATGGGCACAGTGGTCGCGCTGGGTGCTGGCGTGGCCCTCAGCGAAGGCGGCCACACCGACACGGTCGAGGAGCCGCAGCCGGTGCCGGGTGTGATTGAGGCGCGGCCGGCGGTAATCGCACCGACGATGGTCGAGGCGGAGTCCGGCGCGGCAAAGATGGCACCTGTAGCGGCGGAGCCGGTACGGGAGATGACGATCGCCCTCGACGAGGCGCAGCTGATGGATTCGGCCAGCCTGCGCCCGATCGCGCTGGCCGGGGCCACCTTCACCATGGGCCGGGCGGGCGGCGGTGCCTACGGCGAGCTTCGTCCCCACGAGGTCAGCTTCACACGCAGCTTTGAGATGATGCCCACGGAGGTAACGCGCGAGCTGTGGACGGAGGTGACGAACACAAGCCCTGCCGGCACGGACTGTCCCAATTGTCCGGTCACGTTGGTCAGCTGGTTTGAGGCCGTGCACTTTGCCAACGCTCTGTCGGAGCGCGATGGGCTCGATGCCTGCTACGCCATGGAGGAATGCAAGGGCAGCGCGGACTTCGGTTCCGGCTGCAACGGATCGCTCGATTGTGGCGGCGCCTTCTCGTGTGCGCGGGTCAAGCAGACTGCGCCCGACTGCATGGGCTACCGCCTGCCCACGGAGGCCGAATGGGAGTTCGTCGCCCGCCATGGCGGCGCCAACGTGGACAACGCCTGGTTCGCGTCGAACAGCAGGGGGCAGCTGCAGCCCGTGGGAGGGCTCGATCCCGATGAATACGGTGTTCACGATGTGCTGGGTAACGCCTGGGAGTGGACCTGGGACCAGTACGACATCTACCCCAGCGAGGCGCAGGTGGACCCTCAGGGCCCTGGCCCCGGCGACAGGCGCCGCATCTACCGCGGCGGCGCGTTCAACTCGTTCTCGCAGCGA
This sequence comes from uncultured Pseudomonadota bacterium, assembly GCA_937890335.1. Lineage (GTDB taxonomy): Bacteria > Myxococcota_A > Bradymonadia > Bradymonadales > CALBXO01. The sequence continues at coordinate 13,474 of CALBXO010000288.1, forward strand.
CTGGACCCGACCTTCCGCAACAAGGCGGGCCCCAACTTCCGGACGGATGTGCTCGGGTTCCGGTTGGTCCGCTCGCTGAGTGTGGTCGGCGCGCGCTGACCCTGTGAGAACGTCGTTGCGTATAAGGCCCCGGCGAGTTTGATTCGGGCTCGACGCCGGGCGTCGGCGAGGCGGCGGCGTAGCGTGTAGGCACGGACCGTGCTAAGTCGTGTCACGAAATGCACGGCACGCGCAGAAACAAGCTTCTCCTCTCGACCCTGACGGCATCCATGCTGCTCGCGCTCACCGCGCAGGCGGCGGCCGAAGACGAGCCTGCGGCCTACCGCGGATCGGGCGCCAACCTGCGGACCACGGTCAGCGCCCTGAGCTTCGACGAGGCGGCCGAGCCCGACTACAACCCGTACGTGGAGTCCACCGTGGACCTGCGGGCCATGTGGTGGTTCACCGACTGGCTCAACACGTCGGCCTCCATGGGATTCTCCCGCGAACTCACCGAGTCGGACATCACGACCCAGGGCGGCGAGACCTGGCCCAGCGACCTGTTCCTGGGCGTTGGGTTCTCACGCTTCGCCAACGTACGGCTGTTGAACATCGACTTGTCCGGAGGGCTTGGCGCGCAGCTGCCGGTCAGCCCCTCGTCGCAGGCACGCACCCTGCTGGTGGGTGTCACGCCCTCGTTGTCCGGCACCCGGCGCTTTGACCTGCTCGGTGGCCTGAGCCTCACGTATGGGTACCGGGCGACAAAGTATTTTCACGAATACACGACGGCGGAGCGCGAGACCCCGCTCATCACGAGTTGCGCCAGCGCTGGGCGCGGCTGCGAGCCCTACCTGAACACCGGCGTTCGCAACGTCAGTTGGCGGCAGGTGCACTCCGGCAGCGTCTCGCTGGGGCTCATCGATACGCTGTCCGTCAGCGTTGGCACGAGCGTCTTTATCGACACCGTGTACGACGGCGTGCAGGACGAGCGCATCAGCTTTGTGGCGCAGGAGCCCACCGACAACCGCCACAGCATCGCCTACAACCTCGGCCTGAGCTACTCGCCCATGCCGTCGGTCTCGCTTGGCCTTGGCGCCTCCACGGCCAATGCCCAGCTGGCACCGGACTCTACGTACCGGGCCCCCTTCTTCAATCGAAACACGACGTTTTACCTCGATGTCGGCCTCGACGTGGCCGGCCTGGTAAGCCAGGTGACTCCATGATCGGATCCATGCTCCGCCGGCGCGCAGTTGCGCCCGTTTTGTCTCTGACGTGCCTGACGCTGCTCGCCGCATGCGCCGAGCAACGTGAGCCCATCGACCGCGTCCAGCCCAACGCGCTGGAGAAGTCCCGCTTTGTGGACGAGTGGTACTACCAGCGCACGGTGGTGGATGTGCCGGCCGCGACAGGCTTCACGTTTGTCGGTGGCACGGACTTCAACGGGCTGACCAAGGTCACGTGGGACGTCCAGGAGGACTTCCTCTACGCCCGCAGGTCCACGGAGCTGCTGCGCGGCGCTGACACCAAGGGTGCCCAGGGCGACGAGTACCGCGGCGAGGTGGTCGCGGCCTTCCGGATCGAGAGCCACTTTGACATCGTCAAGGCGTACAATTCGACCACCGGCGAGGAGCTGAACATCCTCGAGGAGAACACCCGCGACCGGCCCTGGTACGAGCGCGACTACATCCGCGTGGATTGGTCTCAGAACCTGGTCCACAACTACTCGCTCGACTTCGAGGCGCAGTCGGTAGAGTCCGTGTCCTACTACGTCCAGGAGGTGGATCCCCTCACCGGCGACGTGCACCCCGATGCGCCCTATTTTGAGCCCCAGGGTCGCTACTTTGACGTGACCAACAAGCTGTTCGCCCGCGCCGGCACCGCCGAGCTCGAGGGCTACGGCACCGTGCCGCTGTGCTGGCTGCGCGGACAGGAGTTCTCCGAGTGCGGTGCCGGTGAGTACACCATCCGCCACAGCTTCCTGAAGGTCGGCGACCGCCAGTACGAGCCTCTCGAGTACAAGGGCAAGCCGACGGAGCTCTTTGGTTTCTTCTGGACCGACAAGGAGATCTACGACCCGGTCCAAGGCATCCGCGAGCAGAACAAAGAGCGCTACCTGAACCGGCACAACATCTGGCAGCGGGTGCGCAACAATGACGGCACGCCGATCCCGGTGGCCGAGCGCCAGGTCAAGCCCATCGTCTACCACGTCAACCGCGCCTTCCCGGACGACCTCAAGCCCATGGCAAAGAAGGTCGCCGATCAATGGAACGGCGTGTTTCTGGACGTGGTCCGCTCCGAAGGTGTGGACCCGGGCGAAAAGCGCATGTTCATCGGCTGTCTGAACAACCCGGTGGAAGAGGGCGACCCAGCCGAGTGCGGCCCTGCCGGGACCTCACCGCGCATCGGCGACATCCGCTACAGCTTCATGGCCTACGTTCCGGGCTACATGACGTACGGCCTCCTGGGCCTCGGGCCCTCCAACACGGACCCGGACACCGGCGAGATCGTCAGTGGCATGGGCTACGTCTACCACCACAACAACCTGGCGGCGTACCGCGTGCAGGAGATGGTGGAGCTTCTCAACGGCAATAAGGACCCCAACGATTTCATTGACGGCGTGGACCTGACGGACTGGGTCAACAAGGCCAACGGCGAGATGGAGCGTCCGTCGCGCACCTATGGGCTCGAGGACGCGCAGCACATGGTGGACCAGATCGCCGAGCGCGGTCCGACGCGCCGCCTGTCGCGCGAGCGCATCCAGATCACGGAGGAGGACGAGGCCTTCCAGAAGGAGCACGGCTTCCACGCGTGGATCGAGCCCCACCTGCACCGGCTCCACCGCGACGGTTTCCACGACGCGGAGCGCCAGGCGCCCGAGGCGCGCCTGGCGGCCCTGGAGGGCACGTACATCGAGGACCTGCTGCTCAACGAGGAGATGCTTCAGGCGGCGGGCAAGCGTCCCGGCGAAGCGGCCTTGCCCGAGCACATCGAGGCAGCCAGCGTGGCGCGCGGCGGGTTTGGCGCGAGGACGCAGCACCTCACTGAGCTGCGCGAGCAGTTTGCCGCGGGCCGCAATATGTACCTGCCGGAGATGGTGGACGACGGTCTGATGGGCCTCGCCCGCGAGCTCAAGGACAAGACGGGGCCGCAGGTCTACAACACCGCGCGCGAGCGGATCTACACCGCTGTGCTCGCCCATGAGGTGGGCCACTCCCTCGGACTTCAGCACAATTTTGGCGCCTCCGACGACTCGGTGAACTACTTTGACCGCTACTGGGAGCTGCGCGACGACGGCGAGGTGGGCCCGCGCCTGCTCGACCCCATCACGCAGGAGGAGATCGACGGTCAGATCTACAGCCACGCGTACTCGTCCATCATGGACTACGCGGGGCGGCTGACGATCGACGGCGCCGGAATCGGCAAGTACGACCGGGCGGCCGTGCTCTTTGGCTACGCGCAGAAGGTCGAGGTGTTCAAGGACATCGGGCGTGCAAACGCAGGAGAGGTTCGCGACTGGTTTGAGTCTGACGGTGACGTGCTCGGTTTTGGCGCGACGGGCCCCACGGCGCTGCACTACACGACCTTGTACAAAGCCTTTCCGGAGGCCAAGTATGGCCCGGACAACCGCATGCTCGTGGACGTGGCTGACCTGGGCGGAAACTACTCCGTGGCCACGGTGGACGGCACCCAATACGCGCGTGTCCCGTACATCTACTGCTCCCACTCGCGCTCAAACCTGGGCGACAGCTGCCTGACGCGAGACTTCGGCGCCGACTCGTACGAGCGTATGAAGAACATCCTCGACGAGCTCGACACATGGTACATCCTGCGCAGCTTCCCGCGCGGCCGTGTCGGGGTCGACAACTACAACTACGTCAGCCGCTACTACGGCCGCATCTACCACCGGCTCAAGAACTGGAACAACATCTACGGACTCTACGCCGACCTGTTGCCGCAGTTCTACGACGCGGACGGGCTGCGCGACGCGCTGATGGACCCGGTCAATGGCTGGGGCGGGCAGACCTGGGCGGTGCAGAACGCCTTCAACTACCTCATCCAGACACTCTTGATGCCGGATGTGGGCGCCTACGGTGGTCCGTACACCCAGGCGGATGGCACCCGGTTGATGCAGGGCGGGGTGCGCAACCCGACGCTGGACCTCGGCGTGGACGACGCGCGCTACTACTCCACGAGCTGGGGCAACGGCGACCGTGACTGCGGCTACCAATGGTGGGAGTGCCTGCACCATGTGGGCTACTACCTGGACAAGATCATGGCCATCGAGGCCCTGACCGACAACTCCACCAACTTCGTCGCGCGGGCCACGCCTGAGGACATCCGTCAGTGGGAGGTCGGGTATTACTCGACGTTCCCCGACCAGCTCATGACCATCAACAAGGCCATGATGGCCAACGATTGGTCGCGCGTTGGACCGTACAACCAACGTGGTACGCTGCGGTTCCCCAACTACGCGGGCGACTTGCGGGAGCAGCACGATGCGCCGGTCGATCCGTTCGCCACCTTCACCGTTCAGCTCTATTGGCAGGTCCTCGGCCAGGCGCGCTTCCCCACGGGGTTTGACCGCCGGTTCGTGGACGAGTCCCGGCTGTACGTCGAGGGCACCGGCGGCGAGCCGAACCTGGCTGAGGAGCGCAAGGTCCGCTACCGGGACCCGTTCAACGGAACCACCTACGTCGCGTTGCGCTTCGATGGCGACGGTGGCGGTGCCGCTATGCTCGACCGGGCGCTGACGATGACAAGGTGGTCCAACCACTGTGACGGGTCGCAGGACACGGAGACCGAGGCCGACGACTGCGACCCGCAGATCGACCAGGCCAGCAAGGACTTTGTGACCGCACAGCTCAACCAATACGTGGAGCTGTTGCGCGTCATGGCCGACCTGACTCCTCTGATGGAGCATGGCGACCCGTACGACCTGTAGCCCCAAGGTGACTGGTGTTTTTCGCTCCCGTCGCCAGACGGGCGTGATCAGCCACCCGGTCTGGCCCGTCGGTCACGAGGAGAACGCATCGAC
>CALBXO010000289.1 GCA_937890335.1 uncultured Pseudomonadota bacterium
CCGGACAGTGACAACGATGGACTGTTCGACGGAACGGAGCGTGGCATCACGGTGGCCGGCGACGGAACCGACGTCACCGCTGGAAACTTCACAGCCGACGCCGACCCCGCCACGCGCACGAGCCTGCTCGTGGCCGACACCGACCGCGGCTCGGTACGGGACGGAAACGAGGACTGGAACCTGGATGGCGCACAGACGGAGGCCGAGACCGACCCGCGCAACCCCGCCGACGACCTGCTCATGGACGCCGATGGCGACGGATTGGGGGACTCGTTGGAGATCTACATCGGTACCGACCCGAACGACGCAGACTCCGACGACGACGGCATCCTCGACGGCGGAGAGCCCAACTTTGCCGCCGACACGGACGGGGACGGCCTCATCAACGCCTTGGACCCCGACAGCGACGACGACGGCCTGCTCGACGGCACCGAGGCCGGCGTGCAGGAGGCCGACCTCGGCGAGGACACCGACACCGGCGCCGGCAACTTCGCCGCCGACGCCGATCCCGCGACGCGGACCAGTCCCCTCCGTGCCGACTCCGACGGTGGCTCGGTGCGCGACGGCGCCGAGGACGTGAATTTCAATGGGCGCGTCGACGACGGCGAGACAGACCCCAACAACCCACAGGACGACCGCGACGCCCCTGGTGACTCCGACTCGGACGGCCTGACCGACGCGACCGAGATCGCCATCGGGACCAACCCGTTTGATGCCGACTCCGACGACGACGGAGTCCTGGATGGATTTGAGGGCGGCGACGACAGCGCACCTGGAGACGACGCCGACGGCGATGGCCTCATCAACGCTCTGGACCCAGACAGTGACGACGACGGGATTCTGGATGGCACCGAGCAGGGCGTCACCGAGGTCGGTGAAGACACGGACCTCGACGCCGAGAACTTTGTCCCCGACGCGGACCCGGAGTCCACGACAAACCCCGCGTCCAACGACACGGACCAGGGCGGCGCGTTCGACGGCGACGAGGACGCCAACCGCAACGGCGCGATCGATGACGACGAGACGGACCCCAACGATCCCGCAGACGACGGCGAGCTGCTCGACGCCGACGAGGATGGACTCAGCGACGCCCGCGAGCGCGCCATCGGAACCGACCCCAACGACGCCGACACCGACGACGATGGAGTCCGGGACGGCGACGAGCGCGAGTACGATCTCGACAGCGACGAGGACGGCTTGATCAACGCCCTGGATGCCGACAGCGACAACGACGGCATCCTCGACGGCACAGAGCAAGGCGTCACTGAGCCCGACGCCGACACCGACGTGGACGCCGGCAACTTCCTCGCCGACACGGACCCGTCCACCACCACGGACCCGCTGGACGCCGACACCGACGCCGGTGGAGCGCCCGATGGTCAGGAGGACGCCAACTTCAATGGCGCCATCGACGGCGACGAGACGGACCCCAACGATCCGAGCGACGACCGCGTTGACACCGACACTGACGGCGTCCTTGACCGTGACGACAACTGCCCCGACGCCAACAACCCAGGCCAGGAGGACTTTGACACCGATGGGCTGGGCGACGCGTGCGACGACGACGATGACAACGACGGGCTCAGCGACGAAGGCGAGGCTGAGCACGGCACCGATCCGTTCGACACCGACACCGACGACGACCTGCTCACCGACGGCGAGGAGGTCAACGACTGGGGCACGGACCCGAATGTGCCCGACACCGACAGCGGTGGAGTCATCGACGGCAAGGAAGTCATCGACGGGACCGATCCCCTCGATGGCTCGGACGACCTGGTCCCCCGCACCCCCGGCTTTGAGATCACGGGGAGCGGATGCGGCGAGTGTGCGGTATCCCCGCGCCCAGGCGCCTCCTATCTGGCAGTAGGGATGCTCGCCCTTATGGCCCTTGTACTGCGCCGTCGGAGGGGATAAACCGTCAATCTCATGACCACCCGCGACCAGGATTGGCAATTCTGCACCGACAGCCTCGTCGAGGTGTCGCGCAGCTTCTCCATCCCGATTCGGATGCTCCCCGAAGCCCTCGAGCACGCCGTCACGATGTGCTACCTCCTGTGCCGCATCGCGGACACAATTGAGGATCATGACGGGCTCGCACCGGCAGTGCGTGAGCGCTTGTACAGCGAGTTCCTGGACTGCGTCGAACACGACGGTCCTGCAGACAGATTTGCTGCATCCTGGATGGCAGAAGTCGGCGACGAGGGCGCTGAACACCGGCTTTGCGTCCAGCTCCCCACGGTCGTCCGCTTTCAACGCACACTGAAGCCAGCGGTGCAGGACATTCTGCGGCAATGGGTGCCGGAACTGACCCGTGGGATGAGCCTCTACACCCGACGCCGTCGGGATTCGCGTGGCCTGGTGTGCACCATGCACCTGCGCGACATGGAGCGGTACTGCTACTTTGTGGCAGGCGTTGTCGCACACATGCTCACGGACTTCTTTCTGGAGTCACTCCCCAACATCGACGAGGCCCGCGCGCTGGAGATGAAACGGTACTCGGAGTCGTTCGGGCTCGGACTCCAATTCGTCAACATCCTCAAAGACATCACCGATGATCTCGAGCGGGGCTGGTGTTACATCCCCCGCGACGTGCTCGCCGAGCGCGGCCTGCATCCGCGCGATCTCGTCCATCCTGAGAACTTCTCGATTGCGCATGATGCGCTCGGGCCTGTCTTCGAGCGGGCCTTCGTGCACCTCGAGGATGGCCTTCGCTACACGATGACCATTCCAGCCGAGCACCGCGAGGTGAGACTGTTCTGCATGCTGCCCCTGTGGATGGCCATCCGAACTCTGGTGCACGCCCGATACAACGATGACCAGTTCATCGCCGGGCGCGCCGTGAAGATTTCGCGCGAGGAAGTGGCTCGCATCACCGCGGTCATTGAGGCGCGCTGCCAGGACGACGACGCCCTCCGCGAGGGCTACCGCATCCTGACGAGCGTGCTCACACCGGCAACGCGCTCGGCCGCCACGGCATGAGGCGCCTTTGCGTCCTCCTGGTCCTTGGCGCCGCAACTTGCCAGCCCACGCCGGAAGACACCACGCCCGTTCCAACGGAGGAAACCCAGTGGCTTGCACTCGGGCCCGTTCCCGAGGCGCGTGTTTCCACGAACAAACTCGGCCCCGTCGTGCCCCAGACGGCGGCGCCGCTGCCCACTTATCCCGCGGACTCGCCGGCCGTTGGAAGCGCGCTGCCCGTCGCGCCTGGGCGGCTGGCACACACGGGAGCCCCGCCAGCGCCCGAGCCGCGCCGTCCGCAGCTTTGGCTCGCACAAGACACAGTGGCCCCAGCACACGGCGCGCGCGTCCTGCGCTACAAGGCCTGGCCGCAACCACCGGACCGCCCTACCCTGACGATCCGGTTCCTCGCGCCGGAACACGTGCCCGCGGCGCGGCGCGAACTGGGAACCGCCTGCCGTGGTACCAAGCCGCGAACGCTCCGCGTCGATGGCGAGGCGATCGACCTGAACAAGGCGTTCCCCTACAAATTTGGCGCGGCCTGTCTGGATCTCGCCGCCAAGGGCTACCCAACGGCGCGCGCGGTGGTGCAGTCCACCGATCTCGCGATGAACCTGCGCTACGACCTGGATGCGGTCCATGTCCTGGTCACCTCGTTGCGCGACGGTAGCGCTGTACAAGCCAACCTGACCCTTGTCGACGCGGGTGGGAAGTTGCTCTGGTCCGGGAAGACGGACGCGGCCGGGTACGGCATCGCGCCAGGGCTGCGCCCACTTCGCGCCGACACAATCGGCGGGCCGCTTACCCTTTTCGCCGGCGCTGGAGAGGATTTCGCGTCCAGCGCTCTGGCGGCGGGCGACGCAGACGGCTACCTCGGTGCTTACGCCGGGCTGCCGCTGCCGACGGTGCTGCGACCGGCCGCCTCCATCACCGCTGGGCGGAAGTACTTCAGGGCCGGCGAGGACGTCGTCGTACAGGGAATCGTCCGCACGGCGTCCCCCACCCAGATCGCGGTGCCTGGTGACGCCGAGGTGACCTGGACGGCCACCGCCTTCGACGGCGAACCTCTGGTGAGCTCTGGCACGACCACGCTGCGCGGCGGGGCATTCACCGCCAATCTATCGTTGCCCACGGGCACGGCGCCGGGACCGCTCAGACTCCGATTTGATGTACCTGGCGCCGGCGAGTTGGGACACACCCTCCAGATCGTCGGCCCAGAGCTTTCCTTCGACGCCACGGTTTCCGGTGACGGCCTTCATGTCGCGCTCAGCGCCACCCATGAGATCTCGGCCACCGCGACGGTCCGCGCGGTTCCCGCCATCCCAACCCCGGTGGCCGGCTGGCAGGTAGGACCGGCCGACACAGGCCTCTTCGTCCCCGCCTCGGCGCCGCGGCGAGCGAGCCAACCGCTGGGCACACCTCGCACTGCGCAAGTCCATCCGGATGCGCCCTGGGCGTTCGATGCCCCCGCGCCGCCGGGCACGGGACCGTGGGACGTCGAGGTCGACGTCACCGTAGTAGACCAGGTGGGCCAACGCCTCTCGCTGCGAGACACACGGCGGATCCGACCGCGGGCCACCCACGGCATCGCCGCCCCTCTGGCTGTGCCATCCGGACCGTGTCCAGAAATCCGGGCCGTGGAGTTTGCGGAGGCCGGCTCCCGTGCGATCACCGCCAGAATCGTCGGTCCGGACGGTCGGGCAACCGACGACTGCTCCCAACCGGGCGCCTACCTGGCCAGCGCTGGGCCCAACGACGACGCCGCGCGCTGGTTCAAGGTGTATGACGCGGCGCTGGCCCCTTCCTCGGCGGAGATCTCGCGCACCGGAGAGGGCGTGCTCGTGGGCGTCCCAAAGGCCCCGTGGCGCGGGCTGCTCACGTTGGAGCGGGGCGGAATCCTGCACGCCGTCGCGCTCGAGAGCACGGCGCCGTGGCTGCGGGTCCCTCTCCCGGACCTGGCAAGGTGGGCACCGAATGTCACAGCCACGGTGACCATCGCGTCCACAGGTGCCGAGAGCCCCCAGACACTCCGGCTTCCGCTGGTGCTCGACGATGCTTCCCACACCCTGCCTGTCTCGGTCACCGCACGGGCCACGGGCGGCCAGGTCGAGGGAAGTGTGAGCACCGAGGCCGGCGCCTCGGTCCAGGTGCTCTGCGTAGACGCTGCCTCCGCGGTGGACACACCCGCGATCCGGCAATTCTGGCACCCGTGGAGTGAGGGGGCCCTCTCCCATCTTCCACGCCTCAACACGCAGCCGCCGACCGCGAGCGTGCCGGCGGACAGTGCGCCGAAGACACCGGACCTCGCCCCCACGGCCGAGCCCGACCATCCCCTGCGTCGGCACCGGCCCCTGCCGAGCACAGGTCACCAGACCCACTTGTCCACCGGCCAGTTCACATTCAGTTGCCCGGTGGGCGCGGGGGGCGAGCTCGCAGTCCTTGTGACTGCGACGCACAGCAGCCGGTTCGGCACCGCCAGGGCCGATGTGAAAGTGAGCGTACCCGCCACCGAGACAGCGCCCGCGTCCGCCTCGTCCACCGGCGCGTCTGCGGCCCAACCGGTCGCCAACACGATCCGCATCAACACCGACACTGACGGCGCAGAATGGTTGGACGTAGCGGTGGGTAACTCGGCCCTCGTCGTCGCACGGGAGCCTCTGCGCCGCTTGGTCAACACCCCTGGTGATTCCACCGACGCTGCGGTCTACCGTCTCGCCGGACTCGTGGCCGGGAAGGAGCTGCTACCGTCCCTGTCGTGGCCCAATCTCGGCTCGCCCAGGAGCTTGCACGACGCCACGCGGACCGCGGTCAGAACGCTGCTCGACGGGCAGCGCTCCGACGGTGGCTTTGGCGGCCCGCGCACATCAGTGAATGCGACGGTGGCCCTGCTGTTCGCACGTGAAGCCGGCGTGTGGGTCAGTCCCCGACAGCTCGACCAGGCCCTGCGACACCTTCACCGATTTGAGCACGTCGTTCCCGACGCGGACCCCGAACGTGGACGGTGGATCTGGCGGGCCTGGCTGGCCCGTCGCCTGGCGGGGGAAGAGGAGCCTGAGCCCGACCGGGCCGGCGGGGAAGACCTCGAGGAGCGCGCGGGCGCGTTCATCGCCGCCGTGCGCGCCCATTCTGACGACCTCGAATCCCGGGCGCGCGTACTGCTCCGCGCCCAGAATGCCCACGGGAGCTGGGGGACAGCGGATCTCTGGATGACGTGGGCATGGGCGGAGTTTGCCCGCGCGACACCGCGGACGGAAATCACCGCCAGGGTCTGGGTGGGCGAGCACGGCGTGATGGACGCGACCTTACGAGGCAAACGGCACAGTTTTGCGCACGTGCGCGTCCCTGTGGCCTCCCTGCCACCCAACCCAGCGCTCACCATCTCGGGACCTGGACTGTGGACCTCCGCGATCCTCCAGACAAATCCCCGCACGGAGCAGTAGCGGGGGGGGCCTACTTACGCAGCGGACCGGCACCGTCGAGGCGCGGATGGTTGTCGCGGAAGTCGTCGGCGGTCGCGCCCTTGCCTGCGTTCATCCCGTTGAGTCGGTCGATGACGCCAGCGACAACATGCACGGCGGCAAGCACGTCTCCGGTGTGACCGGACTCGCTGATGGTGTGCATGTTGCGGATGGGGAAGCCGATCGACGTCGCCGCGCAGTCCTGCGCCGCAAAGACGCCCGCCATGGCATCTGTGCCCGTGTCGCGCCCGGCGACGCGCATCTGCATGGGAATGCCCATCTCCTGCGCGGTGTCCTGCACGAGTTGGTTCAGGTAGGGCGTGCAGATGGACCCCGCGGACAGGGTGAAGCCCGCACCCATCGTGTTCTTCGGGAAGCGTCGGTCTTTGACGCCGGGCGCCGCGGAGAAGTCGTGGGCCACGTCGACGGCGATCAACACGTCGGG
>CALBXO010000290.1 GCA_937890335.1 uncultured Pseudomonadota bacterium
CGTCGACGTCCTCGTCGCACACATCGCCAATCCCGTCGTTGTCGAGATCCTCCTGGCCCGGATTTGCGATGGCCGGGCAATTGTCGTCGTCGTCGAGGATGCCGTCGTTGTCCGAGTCGTCGTCGCACACGTCGCCAATCCCGTCGTCGTCCGCGTCCGCCTGGTCGGCGTTTGCGTCGTCGGGGCAGTTGTCGTCCTCACCGCAGACACCGTCACCGTCCGAGTCCGGGCCCGGGTCGTCCGGACACTCGTCGCAAGCGTCGCCAAACCCGTCCTCGTCCACGTCTTCCTGGTCGGGGTTCGGCGCATCCGGACAGTTGTCCTCGTTGTCCACGACGCCATCGTTGTCCCGGTCGTCGTCGCACCCATCGCCGATGCCGTCGTCGTCCGAGTCGGCCTGCGCCGGGTTGTAGACCAACCGGCAATTGTCGTCGGCGTCGAGCACGCCGTCGTTGTCGTCGTCGTCGTCGCAGGCATTGCCCAGCTCGTCGCCCTCGTTGGTGCGGAAACGCACGCCATCCTCGACGGCGGAGAAGTTCTGGAGGCTGCGGCCCGGCAGGGTTGCGCCAGCCGTGCCCGCGTCGTTCTCGACCCCCTGGGTGTGGTTGGCCGCGTTCGGGCGGCAGTCCGTGCAGTAGACAATCACGTGCCCGGTCCGCTCCTGCAGGATGATCTGGAACGTCACAAGGGGCTCTGCGTCGTCAAAGTGGGGCACGCCCTCGTAGCTGATCACAAACTCCCGGTTGGGCGCCTGCCGCTGCAATTGGTACCGGATGACCCCGCGCTCGCGGGGATCGAGGTCGGCCCAATAGCCGGCGATGAAGGACTCCGGCCCCTGGGTGCTCGGGATGCCGTTGGCGGTGAAATCTCCCAGGTCTGTGCCGGAGAACGAGACGTAGCCATTGGCCGTGATCCAGATCTGGTTGCGCGCCTGGCCGAAGTAGTTGAAGTCAAAGCCAACCTCGATGGCGTCGGTGGCGCCATCGTCGCCCAGATCCAGCACTGTGGCCGCGTTGCTCAGACCTCGCGGCGCGTGCGGAATGGGCTCGGCAGTGGCGATGTCCGAGTTCCCCTGGCCGGGGTTGGGCGTCAGCAGGCAATTGTCGTCGTCATTCGGGACACCGTCGCCGTCGATGTCGTCGTCGCAGACGTCCCCCTCGCCGTCGTCATCCTGGTCCGCCTGGTCCGGATTGGGGGTCGCCGGGCAATTGTCCTCGTCGTCGATGATGCCGTCGTTGTCCCGGTCATCGTCACACACATCGCCGTCGCCATCGTCGTCGGCGTCAGCCTGGTCCGGGTTGGGCGTGTCCGGACAGTTGTCCTCGTCGTCCGGCACCCAATCGCCGTCGCGGTCGTTGTTGGTCACACTCCAGAGATTGAAGAAGAAACCCAGGTTCGACGCGTCCTCAAATCCGGGGTCACAGCCGCCGTCGATCGCGTCGCTGAACAGGTTGGAGTCGGAAGAGGCGATGACACGGGTGTCCACCGCCATCAGCCCGGAGCCGTCAACACCCGAGGCGAGCCGGAATCCCTCCTGGTTCAGCCCGGTGTGTCCACCGCGCGAGTACAAGAGGCTGGTCACCCCCTGCATCAGTGGATGGTCGCCGATGTCGGTCGTGTACTGACAACCGGCTTCCAGTTGTTGGCTGGTCAGGCGAATTGGGGAACCCAATTGACCAAGCATCTGGTTAACGCCGTTGATGCTGCCCTGGAAGCCGTTGTTGTGGTCGGCCACGAGGATGAGATAGCCGCCCGCAGCGTGAAACGCTTGAAGCCGCGTGCGAACGCCACCGCTCATCTGGCCGGTCATGACCACAAAGATCATGCGGTACGCCGTGAGGTTGAATGGGAGGTTACCGACCACGTCCAGATCGGCCGCCCCGGCATCCTCGAGCTCGGCCTGGAGGTTGTCGAAGCCCTCGCACTCGCCGCAGAAGACCAGGGCTTCGTCGCCCTGTTGGGCGGACGCGACACCGGCGCCAAAGACGGCGACGCTCAACACAATCAGGGCCGACAGGGCGGCGCGCAGTATGGGCTTCATGGATCCTCGAAGAGTGCGGTGTGTTCCAGGCAACACCATTGGTACCAGCACTGCCCGCAGGCCTCAAGAACCTCGGCGCCAACGGGCGATCTCACAGGTGGCCCCAACACCTGTTATACTCGGCGCATGAACATGACACTGAGCATCGTCCGGCTCCTCGGCCGACTTCTGCGAACCTGGGCCGGCCGATGGCCAGTCCGCACCGCAACGCTGGCGTTGCTGCCTATGGCGCTCCTGGGCGCGCTGCCCGTGCTGGCCGACTCCTGCCTCGGAGAGGAGATACGGGTGGCCACTTTCAACATCGAGGACTTCCCCAAGTCGCCGCGGCAGGTACCCGGCGCGTTTGCGGCGATCCTCGAGTCTGACGCCGACATTGTCGCCGTCCAGGAGATCCGCTCAACGACGGTCCTCAAACACTCTGCGCGGGCGTTGCTGGGCCCGGAGTGGAAGTTCATCGCCAGCCGCCGGGCCACCTCGCATCGGCTGGGTGTGCTCTACGATTCTGAGATGTTCGCCGTCGTCTCGTCCAAGGACCACACGGAGCTGGAGGTTTACAGGGGTGCACGCCCGGCCTTCGAAGTGAGGCTGCGCAGCCGGGACGACAGCAAAGTCATCGTCCGGGTCATCACCGTCCACCTCAAAGCGGGCGCCGATGGCGAGTCAGTGCGCCGCAAACAGCTGGATGCCCTGGAGTCGATCGTCGTCAAGGCCCGCTCCAGCGGCGACAAGCTCATCGTGCTCGGGGATTTCAACAGCACGGGCTCTGCGGACCACAACCGAATCGGGAAACTGGCCAAAGCCGGGCGGCTCGGCTGGGCGACGGAGAAGATTGAGTGCACCAGTTATTGGCGCAAATCCGACGGCTGCGTGGGTTCGCGCCTGGATCATATTCTCACGTCAGAGACCGTCGATGCTGCGGTCGCCCGCGGCGCCTGCGAAACGGAAGGCTGCGGCCGCAAACCGCAGTGCCCCGTCTACCGCGAGCACGTCTCCGATCACTGTCCGGTCACCATCGATCTGGACTTCTAGTGTTTCTGCACAGGGACATTGGTGAGTTTCCGGCGAGCAACTCGGCCGG
>CALBXO010000291.1 GCA_937890335.1 uncultured Pseudomonadota bacterium
TGCATCGCCGCGGCCGTCGTCGTCCGTATCCAATTGGTCCGCGTTGCCGACGAAGATGCAGTTGTCGTCGAGGTCGGCTACCCCGTCGTTGTCGTCGTCGAGGTCGCACGCATCCCCCTCGTCGTCGCGGTCTGCGTCCGCCTGCCCGGGGTTGAAGGTGATCCGACAATTGTCGTCCACATCCAGGACTCCGTCGTCGTCGTCGTCGTCGTCGCACAGGTCACCGAGCGAGTCCCTGTCCGTATCGAGCTGCTCGGTGTTTGGGGTCTCGGGACAGTTGTCGACCAGGTTCGGCACGTCGTCCCCATCGAGATCGTCGTCGCACGCATCTCCGAGCCCGTCGTCGTCCACATCGTTCTGGTTCGGGTTGACGCGCAAGGGACAATTGTCGTCGTCGTCGAGGATGCCGTCGCCGTCGTCGTCCGTGTCGCACGCGTCGCCGTCGTTGTCGCCATCCGTGTCCACCTGTGGGGTGTTTGGGATGTCCGGGCAATTGTCCTCCAGATCTCCTACACCGTCGGCGTCACGATCCGCGTCGCACGCGTCGCCGAGTCCGTCGCGGTCGGCATCGGTCTGGTCTGGGTTGGGCGTCAGACGACAGTTGTCTTCCAGGTCCGGGACGCCGTCGTCGTCGTCGTCGTCGCAGGCGTCGCCCACCGGGTCGTCGTCGTGGTTGAGCTGACCGGGGTTGGGCTCATCCGGGCAGTTGTCGTCGTCATTGAGGACCGCATCTCCGTCGCGATCGCCATCGCACACGTCGCCCAGCCCGTCCTGGTCCAGATCGGCCTGGTCGAAGTTTGCGACAATCCGGCAGTTGTCGTCCCGGTCGGGGATTTCGTCGTTGTCGTCGTCCTCGTCGCAGCTGTCGCCGGCACCGTCACTGTCGGTATCGACCTGACCCGGGTTGAAGTCGTCGGGACAATTGTCCTCCAGGTCGGGGCGATCGTCGCCGTCTCGATCGTCGTCACACGCGTCGCCGACGCCGTCGAGGTCACGATCGTCCTGCTCCGGGTTGGCCGCACGGGGGCAATTGTCCAGCGTATCGATGTGGCCGTCGTTGTCGTCGTCGGGGTCGCACGCGTCGCCGATCTCGTCCAGGTCCAGGTCAGCCTGATCGGGGTCCGCCACGCGCGGGCACAGATCGTCCGTGTCCGGGACGCCGTCGTCGTCGTCGTCGTCGTCGCAGAGATCGCCGAGGCCATCGCTGTCCAGATCGGCCTGGTCCGGGTTCGGGGTCAGGGGACAATTGTCGTCGCCGTCCGCCCGACCGTCGTTGTCGTCGTCGCCGTCGCACGCGTCCCCGATTCCGTCCTCGTCAAAGTCCAGCTGATCCGGATCGGCGGTCCGGGGACAGAGGTCGTCGTCGTTCAGGACGCCGTCTCCGTCCATGTCGGAATCGCAGGCATCACCGTCGCCGTCGTCGTCCAGATCGCCCTGTCCGGGGTTGTCGATGAAGGGGCAGTTGTCGTCCGCGTCGGGGACACCGTCGTTGTCGTCGTCGTCGTCGCAGAGGTCTCCCAACCCATCACTGTCGTTGTCTTCCTGATCCGGATCCATCACCCGGACACATACGTCGTCCACGTCCGCGATGCCGTCGTTGTCGTCGTCCGTATCGCAGCGGTCTCCCTGTCCATCGTCGTCCGTGTCTTCCTGATCCGGATTGGGCAACCCGCGGCAATTGTCTTCGTCGTCGGCGACGCCGTCCGCGTCGTCGTCGTCGTCGCAGGCGTCGCCAAGGCCATCGTTGTCCAGATCGTCCTGCTCCGGGTTCGCGACAATTGGACAGTTGTCCTCGTCGTTGGGGACGAGGTCGCCGTCTACATCCGGATCGCAGGCGTCCCCGAGTCCATCGTCGTCGAGGTCGTCTTGCTCGGGGTTGAACCGCTGGGCGCAGTTGTCGTCTCCGTCGAGAACGCCGTCCCCGTCGTCGTCGTCGTCGCAGGTATCGCCGACCTCGTCCTCGTCGAGATCAAGCTGATCCGGGTTGCTGACAAGCGGACAGTTGTCCTCCGTGTCCGCGAGGCCGTCGCCGTCGTCATCCTCGTCACAGGCGTCGCCCAGGCTGTCCTCGTCGGCGTCGGATTGCTCCGGGTTGAAGGCGAGGGCGCAGTTGTCGTCCACGTCCAGCACGTCGTCGCCGTCGCGGTCGGGGTCGCAGACATCCCCAAGGCCGTCCTCGTCCAGGTCGCCCTGATCCGGGTTTGCCACACGCGGACAATTGTCGTCGACGTCCGACACTCCGTCGCCGTCGAGGTCACCCTCGCAGGCGTCACCGACTCCGTCGCTGTCGAGGTCCTCCTGATCTGCGTTTGCTACCAGCGCGCAATTGTCGTCGGCGTCGGCGACACCGTCGCCGTCATCGTCGTCGTCGCACAGATCACCCGCGCCGTCGGCGTCGAGATCGGCCTGGTCGGGGTCGGCATCGCTGGGGCACACGTCCGCGCAGTCGAGCACTCCGTCCCCGTCCCCGTCCACGTCGGGTGAGCCGCAGCCACAAACTCCCGGTTCAATCTTGTCGGCGTCGTCCGGACACGCGTCACACGCGTCGCCGACGCCGTCGCCATCAGCATCGGATTGATCCGGATTGTCTACGCCTGGGCAGTTGTCGGCGGTGTCCGGGGCATCAAGCGCGTCGGAGTCGTCGGAGTCGTCCGAGACGTCGGAACCATCGTCCGCGTCGGAATCCTGGGTATCGCCCGCCCCGGCATCGGGATCGAGGTCGGAGACTGCCGAGTTGGGCGCAGTACACCCGGCCAGCAACAAGACCGCCAGCCACGCGGCCGCGTAGTGAAATTTCAAGGTTCCTCCGAATCCCAACCTCGACCAGCCTACCTGTTTGTACGGCCGAGCGCGACCCCGACGGTTGGCGCCGCGGGTCATTGCCCCACGGAGATCAGGCGTTGGCCCCCCCGCGCACGCAGATCCAATACACCCAGGCTGCAAAGAGAAACTGGAGCGGAAGGCGGGCCCACAACGCCCATGGGGGCAACTGTGCCTGGCCCACCTGCACCTCGTTCATCGCCATATGAATGTTTGCGGGGAAGACCGCGAGCAGCACGAGCAGGAGAAACCATCCGGCCCACTTTCTGGCCTGGGGAACGGCCACGGCGACGCCGCCAATGATCTCGGCGACGCCGCTGAGGTACACCAATGGCAGGTGCCACGGTAGGTAAGGCGGCATGATCTGAAGGTAGAACTCGGGGTGGATGAAGTGGTTCAGCCCGGCCGCGACCCAGAAGACGACCAACAGAATCGTAAACAGCTTTCTGATCATCGGGGCTCCGCCTGTCCACGGGCTGGGTCAGTAGGGCGTGTAGTAGCCGTCAGCGCCCGTGTCCGTGTCGTTCTCTGCGGCGGCAGGGTACCCGTAATCATCGGCTGCGTCTTGTGGCGCGGTCTGGCCCAGGGCGGCGACACCCAGCGCGAGACCGACCGCGACGGACGCGGTCGCGAGGGCCCCGGCCACTCGCTTCCAGCCGGCGCCCGGCACGGACGCAACCAGCGCGCCGAGCGGCGCCAGCAGGACTGCCCCAGCCGCAAACGGGGAGAGCTCGGAGTAGGCGAAGGCGTACCCAGACAGCAGGGTGAGGGCTGTGAGGTAGACCCCGAACGCTGCGCGCCCTGGCGCCAGAGCGGGCCGGAGCCACGCCAGCGCCGTGAGGACAACCGCGCCAGTCGCCGCGGCGCCGAGCATTTGTCCGACGAGCGCGCTTCCACTTGCCGCGACCACCAGAGCCGCGCCGCCGCTGCTGACCGCCAGCGCGGCGAAGCGGCCCGCAGATGCGTCCGCATCCAGGTCGCGCCACGTGACTGCCGTATGGACGAGAGTTGTCAGCGCGACGCCGACGACGAGCGCGACACCGACAGTAGGTTGGGATTCCATCGCTGGCGCGAGGACCAGGTAGCCACCCGCGCCCACCCCGGTGCCGACCAACACGCCGCCGAATGCACGCTGTAACCTGGGCTGCACCAGATCCAGCGCGACGAGGGCCACGCCGAGCGCGACGGCAACCAGCGGCACCCAGTCCACGGTGTCGGTCGGGATGCCCGCGGGCAGGCCGCGGACGCCCCAAAGGGCCGTGGCGACGGCGAGGACGGAGGCGCCGCCGGCGACAGCGGGCCAGGTGCCGTCCCGCTTGCGAAGCAGGGCCGGCAGGGCGCCGAGAACCGCGGCGACCGCGGGCCCGAGCACCGTGGTGACGGCGCCCGCGATCATGACTTTGGTGGTTGGGTCCATGGGGTCACCCTCCTCAGGGAGCTGGTTGCGGTTCTGGACGGGCGTTGATGGTCGGCACCCCTCGAGTGGAGGGGGCAAGCGGACGGGCGACCTACTTCACGGCCTCGACGGAGACGCGCACAGTCACCTCTTTGCCGAGGCCGTCAGGCATGAAGCTGACGCCGTAGTCCAGGCGGTTGATCTTGAACTCCACCCAGTAGCCAACGCGGTCCTTGCCCCAGGGGTCTTTGCCTCCGCCGATGCGCGTCGCGTCCACCGTGATGTCCTTGCTTACGCCGCGAATGGTCAGCGTCCCAGTGACCTTGAACTTGTCGCCGGCCTTCTTCACCGACTTGCTCTTGAACGTCATCTTCGGGAACTGCTTGGCGTTGAAGAAGTCAGGTCCCTTCAGGTGCTCGTCACGCTTCTTGTCCGCGGTGAAGACGCTGTTGGTGTCGATGGCGAGATCGATGCTCTTGCCGTCGTCGATCGTCCCCTCGACCTTCAGGAACATGCCCTGAAACATGCCGATACCCAGGTGGCCGACAGCGAAGTACGCGTTGGAATGAGCCCCGTCGATTGTGTACTCCTGCGCCGCTGCGCTGGAGGCAAATCCAAGGGTCATGGCGGCGACGAGAGCGCCGAAGAGAAGTCGTTTGCTGTGGTTCATCTTGTCATCTCCAGAGTGGGCACTGCCCATTGTTGGTGGTGTGGGTGGCCTCGACTCACAGCCGGACCACCCTTCGCTTGGAGATGAAATAGGACACGGCTGGCGGGCGGACAAGCGTCAAGGGTGGGACACTTTGTCTCAGATATGGGTCACTACCAGTACAGGTAGTAGACGAAGATCGCGCCGGGGCCGGTGAGCGGCTCGGCGAAGCTCCAGAACAGATCCAGGTTGAACACGGTGCCGTTGCCCGGCCAGTTCTCGCTCAGAAACCCGGCGCTGACACGATGGGTGCGCGTGCCGCGGTCGGCGATGGCCCCAACAGTGTACTCGGCATACGTCCAGAGTCCGGGCCCTTCGGGTGCCCCCGCGATGCGGACGAAGGGGGCGAGGGCTTGCTCGACGGAGTACTCGCGCTCGACGGTGAGCTCGTTGACCGTGTCGTGCTCCACGAAGTTGCGGTAGCGGACCAGGGCCGTGGTACGCGAGTAGAACCAGACCGAGTCCAACTTGAGGTTGATGTTTGCCTGCGTTCGCCAATTGGCGCGCCACCGTGCCCTCCGGTCCTGGGTCCCCTCGCGCCGGAAGAGGCCCGGTTCAAAGCCGAGTTCGGTGTGGAACTCGACGATGGCGGGGTCGGTGATGTACTGGGCCTGGACGCCGAACTCGTTGGAGTAGACCAGAAAGCTGTTGTACAGGGACATCCGCGCGCCGTCGTCGCCGCCGGCGACTTTGCGCGTGTACGTGGTGTAGAGACCCTCGGGGTTGAGTATGACGCCGCCGACGAGGCTGTTGTCCGCGGCGTTTGCGGGGGCGAGACCCAGAGACAGGGTCAGGGCGACCACCAGGCAGCCCGCGAGGGCAGACCCGGTGTGTGCAGCGACTCCGGAGAGTCGGCCGGTCGGAGATGGCCGGCGAGGCCGCCCGGCTGCAGACTGGGCCCGGACGAGCGGGCAAGGAACGCTACTCGTAGAGCTTCTGGTCATTGAGGGTCCAGTCGTAGTCGCGGAACTCGAGGCTGTACTCCTCGGGGATCTTCTCCTCCTCGGGCAGGTAGGTGTTGATCCACTTGAGCTGGTTGATGGCGTTGCCCGCGTCGTCCGTGAAGTCCTCCGCGTACCACTCAAAGATCTTGCTCAGCGTCACCACGCGGCGCTTGTGGTTCACGCTGACGTTTCGCTCCTCGCGGACAAAGCGGTTGGTCTCGCGATCCAGCTGCTCGTCGAGCCGCGCAGGGTCAAACCCCTCGTTGGGCAGCCGCGGACAGCCAGCAGAGGCGCAGTTGAGGGCAAAGTGCACCCGGCCGAGCTTGGAGACGGTGCCGAGCCCCTTGTAGTGCTTGCGCGCGTAGGGTCGGACCACCTCGTTCTCCAGATCTTTGAGGTTGATGACCTTGCCGTCCACGGTCAGCTCGGTGAAGACAAAGAAATCGGCCTGCTTGGACAGGGAGTCCAGGTCCTTGATGTCCGGGTAGCGCGACAGGACGTTGAGCATCGCCAGCGCGTTGTAGCCGTTGATGTAGAACGCGAGGCCGTGGTTGCCGTCCGGGTGGAGCTTTGGCGCGGATTTCGGGCCGGCGCTGGCCACGGCCGCGCTGAAGTAGACCAGCTCGTCCGGGTTGGCCTTGAGCGCGGTGTAATCCGTCCGCCCCTGGGTGTCCACATGGGCTTTGGACAGGGCGTCAAACCGCTCGTGGGGGAACTTGTCGAGCGCCGCTACATCGGAGCCGGACAGCTTCTGTTGGGCCAGGGTGCTGGAGCAGGCGCCGGCGGTCAGGGCCAGGGCGGCGACGAGGAGGTAGGTCCAGAGGCGAGGCGACATCTCAATCTCACAAGGGGGTCAGGCGGCCACCGGCGCTGCGTTGCCGAGCCGCTCCTGGGTTTCCTGGTTGGTCTTCAGGCGCAGATCCGTGCCGTTCATGCGGCACATGGGGACCATCTCGTCGCCCACAGGGAGCCTGAACGTGCATGCCTCCAGGCGAGCCTTGCCGACGGGCGTGTCGAGCATGTCGGCGCTCATGAAGTGATGCACGACGATCACAAACGGGTTGACCTGCCACTCCTCACCGCGGGCGATGGTCGCCAGGAGGCGGGGGAGCCAGGACTTCTCGGTCCAGCTGCGGTAGCCGCAATAGCCGATGACCGCGGCGAGTCCCGACGGATCTTTGATCACGCGGCCGATGACCTTCGCCAACTGCTCCATGGCCGGCTGGCCATCGGGTGAGAAGCCGGTGAACCCGCAGTGCAGAAGCCGCTGAAGGAAGGCGGCGTCCACCGGCTCGTCCGGTCGGGTCACCTCGACGAGGTGCCGCTCACCTGCGAACTTCACGACGAAGAACAGGGTCACGTCGTTGCAGTCGGGGTGACCAAACAGATACGGCTGGTGGTTGATGGCCTTGCCGCAGCCCTGCTCAATCTTGGACCAGACGAGCTCGCGCGACTCGGTCATCCGCCCAGTGCGCGTCCGGCCGACCTCCGCCGTGGGCTGGAAGCTGATCATGCGGTACGCGTCGGAGTTCTCCAGCACCCAGTCCATCACGTCGGGCACGCCGTCCAGGTTGGACGGGTCCACGGTGTACGTGTGGGCCGCGTGCAGAGTCTTGCCCGTCTTCTTGCGGGTCTCTTTGACCAGCTTGGCAAACTCGTCGCGGATGGGGTGGAGGTCCTTCTCCTTGAGGTTCTTCTCCTTGCCCTTGAGCCCCGCGCGGCCGCGCTGCGTCGTGTCCACGTGGATGGCGACCTTCTCCAGGTTCCCCTCCGTGACCAGGCGCTCCAGGTACGTCGGGTCCTCGCGGAAGGTGTCCCCGTGGGTCATCACCATCGCCGACAATTGGATGTCGTGGCAGTACTTGGTGATGCGGACCAGGTCGTCCGCGGGCATCAGCGTGACCTCGCCGGCCGTCAGCTGGGTGTTGCCCCACGGGCCGAGGTGCGCGCGGATCTTGTCGAGCTGCGTCTTCACTTCGGAAAAGGGCAGGGCGGGTGTCTGGTTGGCCTCTTTGCTCAGGTAGCACGCCGTGCAGGAG